>JADFKK010000153.1 GCA_022564995.1 Planctomycetota bacterium
ACAAACTGCGGCTCGCCCGTGCTGACCGCGTCGACCACGTCGGTGATCTCGTCGTCGCTCAAGTAGGTGCCCTGCGCGCGCAGCAGCGTGCTGGTGCCGGGCCAGAGGAACAGCATGTCGCCGTTACCGAGCAGCTTGTCAGCGCCCATCTCGTCGAGCACCACACGGCTGTCGGTGCGGCTGGCCACCTGAAAAGCAATCCGCGCCGGCAGGTTCGACTTGATCAGGCCGGTGATCACGTCGACGGTCGGCTTCTGCGTGGCCAGGATCAGGTGAATACCGACGGCCCGGCTCTTTTGGGCCAGGCGAATGATGTGCTGCTCGACATCTTTGCCGGCGGTCATCATCAAATCGGCGATTTCGTCGGCGATGATGACGATGTACGGCAGGTGCAGCGGGATGGCAGCCCGCTCTTCGTCACCCTCGGCTTCCAACCGATCGAACAGCTCCTCTTTGCCAAGCTGGTTATAGACCGAGATGTGCCGCACGCCGGCCTGAGCCAGCAGATGGTAACGCTCCTCCATCTTCTCGACCGCCCAGGCCAGGATCGCCTCGGCCTTTTTCATGTCGGTCACCACCGGGTGCATCAGGTGCGGCAGTTTCTTGTAGGGGCTTAGCTCGACCATCTTGGGGTCGATCATCAGCATCTTCACTTCGTCGGGCCGCCGCAACATCAGCATCGAAATGATGATCGAGTTCAGACAGACGCTCTTGCCGGTGCCCGTGCGGCCGGCAATCAGCAGATGCGGCAGCGTCGCCAGATCGACCACCAGCGGATTGCCCGAAACGTCCTTGCCGAGAAACATCGGGATGGCCATTTTGCGGATTTTGAGCTTCGACTGTTCCATCACCTCGCGGAGTCGGACGATTTGCCGCTGCTTGTTGGGCACTTCGATCCCGACCGTGTTCTTGCCGGGAATCGGGGCCACGATGCGCACGGTCGGCACGCGCAGGGCAATCGCCAGATCGTCGGCCAAGCCGGTGATCTTCGAGAGCCGCAGGCCGGCTTCCAACTCGACTTCGTATTGGGCTATCACCGGGCCCGTGTCAACCTCGACGACCTTGACGTTAAAGCCGAAATTAGCGAAGGTCGCCTCGAGCATCTTAGCCTTGCGGCGCACATCTTTTTCATGCTCCTCGAAGGCAAACGGTTCGCTCGGCAGCAGCAGATCCATCGAGGGCAGCTCGTATTCTTCCGGCTCGTCGCCGTGGTCGGCCGCATTGATTTCCTCGATCACCGCCTCGCGTTCGTTGTCGTTCAGCTTCTCGCCGTTCTTCCTAATGCGCAGAGCCGATTTCAATCGCTTGGCCACCGCTTTACGCTTCGCCGGCGGCTGCTCGGGCTCGGGCTCCTCGACTTCGTCGACCTCTTCTTCGTCCTCCTCTTCGTCTTCTTCCTCCTCTTCTTCGTCAGCCTCCTCCTCCTCCGCAGCCGGCGCGTGCTTGCGGATGCGGAGCGGCGCCCTTTTCTCCTCCTCTTCCTCTTCCTCTTCCTCTTCCTCTTCCTCTTCCTCTTCCTCTTCCTCTTCCTCTTCCTCTTCTTCGTCCTCGTCCTCGACTTCGTCCCACTCCTCGTCGTTGTCATCCTCCCGAGAACCGATGCCCAACCGCACGCCGACGCTCCGCACGCCGATCCATCCCATCCCGACACCCCAGGCCCCCACGTGCAGCAACACATAATCCGTCGCCAGCAGCAGCCCGCCGAGAATCAAACTGACCGCGATGATATACGCCCCGGCCGTGGCGAAGTGTAGTTCCAGCAACCCGCGGCCCGCGGCGCCCAGGTATCCGCCCGATCCGATCACCGGCCCCGGCGAAAGACTCGGCGTGGCCATCGCCACCAGCGTCGTCACTCCGATCAGCGACACGCCCCAACCGATCACCCGCAGCACCGGCTCGTCGATCATCCGTCGAGCCAGCATCAGGCCGTCGATCACGGCCAGCGAAAGCACCAGATAAATCGCCCCCACGCCGAACGATTCGTACATGAACGCGGCGATCATCGCGCCCGATCGTCCGCAGGCGTTGGTCACTTCGGCATGCGCGGGATAGACCAGCGTGCTGGGCGGATCGGCCGGGTCGTAGCTGAACAAAGCCACGCCTAGAAAGACCACCAGCCCCAACAGTCCCAGTGCGAGACAGTCGCGTTTGAAATTTCGTTCTTCGAACATCGATGCGCTTTGCCCGGGGGAGTACGCCAGCCGGCCGGCGATTCTTGCCGACCGATCGACACAAGGCGTAAGCGGGCGCATCCATGCCCGACGGAAATCCGTAGACTCACAAGCAAGCTTCGGCCCGCCGCGCCGCCCGAGGCGAACTTTCTCCCCGGCAGCCGTGCGGTTTACCTGCCAGCCACCAACAGAACGACCCGCGCGGGTGATAGAATCGGTGTGACGTGCTGGGCCGAGTCGCTCTATTTAGAACTGTATACGCGGAAGCGAGCGGGAGAAGAGACGAGGGAGAGATGAGCGGGCGAGAAGGATGATCTGGGGGCGTGGCTGTAGGGGTTCTGCGGGTTTTCCTGCCCAAGGAAATCCGCTTGCCAAAGCTGGCGGCTGGCAGGACGACGGCCAGGTCGTCGGTTAGGCGCCAACTCCCTATCCGCTACGTCGCCTTCTTCGGGCTGCGTTTCTTCCGGCCCGGTCTTTTTTTCCTCGGCGGATCGACCGTGCCGTCGTCTTTGTATTTGGTGCGCAGGTCGGCGAGTTGGCCCTTGAGGTCTTTGACGGTCTCGGCGTATTTGGGGTCGGCGTAGACGCTGCGCATCTCCTGGGGATCTTTCTGCATGTCGAATAGTTCCCATTCGCCGAATTCGCCGACGTTGTAGTAGTAGATCAGCTTGTAGCGCTCGGTGCGGATGCCGTAGTGGCGGCGGACCGAGTGGGGGCCGGGGAATTCGTAGTAATGGTAGTAAAAGCTCTTGCGCCAGTCTTTGACGCCCTGGCCCAGCAGGATTGGCTTCATGCTGCGGCCTTGCATGTCGGCGGGGATGTCTAGGCCGGCGGCGTCGAGAAAGGTCTCGGCGAAGTCGAGATTCGAGACGAATTGGTGGTTGACCGTGCCGGGCTTGATCTTGCCCGGCCAGCGAATCATGAGCGGTGTGCGGAGCGATTCCTGATACATCCAGCGTTTATCAAACCAACCGTGCTCGCCGAGGTAAAAGCCCTGGTCAGAGGTGTAAATGACGATCGTGTTTTTGCTCAGGCCGGATTCGTCCAGATAGTCGAGCACGCGGCCGACGTTGTCATCCACCGCGTCGATACAGCGGAGGTAATCCTTCATGTACCGTTGATACTTCCAGCGAATCAAATCCTTGCCCTTTAGGTCGGCCTTCTTGAACGCTGCGTTTTTGGGGCCATAAGCCTCGTTCCAAATTTTTGCCTGCTCGGGATTCAAGCTGCGGTTGGGCACCAGTTTCAGATCGTTGGGGTTCAGATGCCGCTCGATGGTCATCGTCTGTGTCGAGGCTGGTGACGCGCGGTTCTTATAATCGTCGAACAGCGTCGCCGGCTCGGGAATCGTCACATCGTCGTAGCGGTTGAGATACTTGGGGCCCGGCTGCCAGTTGCGGTGTGGCGCCTTGTGTTGGTAGACGAGAAAGAACGGTTTTGACTTATCGCGGCTGGTCTTGAGCCATTTGAGCGTCTCGTCGGTGATGATGTCGGTGGTGTAGCCCGTGTGGCGGACGATGCCGTCGGGCGTCTTCATTCGCGGGTTGTAATAGGGGCCTTGTCCTTGCAGGATGTGATAGTAGTCGAAGCCGGTCGGCGTGCTGCCCAGATGCCACTTGCCGACGACGGCGGTTTGGTAGCCACCCTTCTGAAGCAGCTTGGCCACGGTTTGCTGTCCGCCGTTGAACGTGTTGCCGTTGCGAGTGAAACCGTTGAGGTGGCTGTACTTTCCGGTGAGAATGACCGCCCGACACGGGCCGCAGATCGAATTGGTCACAAAACAGCGGTCGAAACGCATGCCCTCTTTGGCGATTCGGTCGAGATTGGGCGTTTTGTTCATCTTGCTGCCGTAACAGCCGAGCGCCTGATAGGCGTGGTCGTCGGACATGATGAACAGGATATTCGGGCGAGAATCGTCGGCGGCCCGTGCGCCGACGGGCACGGCGAGTAAAACCGATACGGCAGCGAACAGAAACCTCAGAAAGCGGGCGAAATGGGTAGGCGGCATGGGTTGTGGCTCCGTGAGAGGTAGGTCGCTACGTTGATTGAATCGGCCCCGGCGGAATGATCGCCGGAACCACCGTTGCTATGAGGGTAACGGCGCGGCGGCCAAAACGCAAATTGCAGCATCCCACATTCGGTTTCCCGCACATTTCTGCCATTTATGGGGGGCAATCGCAGGCCACTTCAAAAACCAGTCCGACAGTGCGATGACTGCTTACCTTGGCAGAAAGCACCACTTCCACTGTCCATGAATTTTTCAAAATAACACGTCTCGGGGATACACGACACGCTGCCGATCCGTTATCTTAATGGGCGTGGTGAACCCTGCCCGGTATGGACCTGGCGAAGTGTAAACAAATTTCGTGTCTTGGGAGAAGTAAGATGGCAATTAAAGTTGTGGTCGCCGACGATCATTCGGCGGTCCGAATCGGGTTGGCTAGCCTGCTGGAAGGCTCTGACATTAAGATCGCTGGCGAGGCGTCGACGGGCAAGCAAGCCGTGACGATGACCCGCCGACATAAGCCCCAAGTTCTGTTGCTTGACGTTCGTCTTCCCGAGGGTGACGGGCTGACGACACTGTGGCAGGTGCGTAAGGATTGCCCCAAGACGGCCGTCGTGATGCTCTCGACGTTCGATAACCCGACCTACGTGGCTCGTAGCGTTGCGCTGGGGGCCAGCGATTATCTGCTCAAGGGTTGTTCGCGGCGCGAGTTGATTTCGGTGATCCAGGCGGCCGCCAAAGGAACTGCTCCGACCAAGGTGGGCGAGTTGGCCGAGATTGCCGCGTTGATGGAAAACCGAGATATCATCAAGCCGTTCACCAGTCGCGAGACGCAGGTGCTGCGCCACATCACGCTGGCGCTCAGCAACAAAGAGATCGCCAGGGCGCTGGGCATCAGCATCGAGACGGTCAAAGAGCACGTGCAGAAGATTCTCATGAAGCTCAAGTTTACCGATCGCACCCAAGTGGCGGTTTGGTCGTTGCGAGAGGGAATCATCGACTAACGTCTCTATAGCCAGTTCTGCTGCCGATACCACTCGGCCGTTTCGCCGACGCGCTGTTGGAGCGGGTGGGCTGGAGAAAACCCCAGTTCGCGGCCGATCGCCGAGGCATCGCACGTCCAGCTTCCGGCGATCGCCTCGCGCGTTTTGTCGAGTCCGAAGACGTGCGCCTGGCGGCGAATTCGGTTGATCAAATCGGCTGCGCCTCCGGCGGCCCAAAACAACAGGTGCGGTGTGTGCAACACGAGCGAGCTGCGCCGGCCGAGCGATCGCGAGATCGCTTGGCCGAAATCAGGCGCACGCCGTGCTCTTGCAAGTGGCCCACACGAGAGGAATCTCGCACCAGCGCGCGGACATCATCGCCGGCGGCCCTGAGTCGCTCGACTAGGTGTCTACCGATGAATCCGCTCGCACCGGTAACCAGCACCTGCATATTTCCATTCCCCAACACTTCGTTGCACTCATCGGGCGACCTGCCGCGACAAAACAAGTATGCCAAAAAATCGCCGAGAATCCAGCACGTATCACGGTTCGCGAGCCGCAGGCTCCCGATACGGCTTCTTTGCCAGGTAAAGCTGCAAGCGGGCCTGGAGAATTTCGGTAAGTTGCTGCTGACCCGATCCGCCGGCCAACAGGATGGCATCTCGCGCGACCTTCACGGCCGCGGAAAAATCGCCGTTGGCAGCATGCGCCGCCGCCAGGGTGTCCAGATATCCCGGTCTCTGGTGCTCTGTGGTTTTGCACGCCTGGCGGGCCAACTTGAGCGCTTCGGCGGCGTTGCGATGATTCGCGTCGGACTGGGTCGCGTAGAGCCAGGCAAGGTTGTTCGCGGCGTCGAGTGAGTTGGCGTTCTGTTTCAACACGCGCTGATATTGCTCGATGGCGGCCGACACGTCGCCTTTGCTATCGAGCGCAAAGGCCAAATCGATGCGAATCGCGTCGCTCTTCGGCAAGCGCTCCAGTGCACTTCGGTATAGTTCGATCCCGCGATCGAACTTGCCAAGCTGCACGTAGTTGCGACCGACCATCATCATCAATTGGGGACTCTCCGGTGTGCTGGCCAGCGCCGCTCGAAAGTGCTCTTCCGCTTTTTCGGGCTGACCGTTCTTCGACAATGCCACAGCCAGCGCGATGTGCAGGCTGGGATCCGACGGCAACAGTTGCAGGGCTTTCTGATATGCCCCGACCATTCGATCGTAGCGCTTCTGCTCGCGCTCGATCTGGCCCAGCAAGTGGTAAGCCTGAATCCGTCGGCGCTTCGCCGGGGCGCTTTGAGGCGCCGGTCCCGAGAACATTTTGGCCAGTTCGGCGCGGGCATCGTCAAGATAGCCGCCGTCGCGATAGGCCTGGGCGGAGCCAAGCGCATCGACCGAAAACCGCGACATCGCGCTGCGGCCCGCGAAGGGAAACGCCTCCGCCAGCATGTCGTCGGGTGGCGATTTGAGGTGATCCAGTTCCCGCATCAGTTGCTCCACCGACACGGAACCCTTGTAGATCGCCATCACCCGCCCTTGCCTGTCGACCAAGAAACTGCTCGGTAGCGGCAGAGGACGTTCACGGCGAATCGCGGCGTGGTGCAACAGCGTCAGACTGCGCAGCAACTCGCCCGTGGCGATTCCCATCGAAAACGGAAAGCGAGAATCTTCTACATAAGAGCGCGCGGCAGACAGGCCGGCGGCGCCCGACCCTTCGATCGCTTCGGTGCAGAGGGCCACGATCCGCAAGTGCCTCGCACTCAATTTTTCGTAGGCGTCGGAGAACTCTTTCAATTCCTTTCGGCACGGCCGACACCAACTGGCCCAAAGGGTGATCAACATTGGGCCGTCGCCGTCTTGCCGAAGCGGTTGGCGCTGGCCGCTAAAATCCTCGTACTCAAGCTTGTCCAGAGCGAGCGGGGCGGTTAGTACAATCCGCGCCTTGTCGGTGGAAGCGGGAACCGCGGGCTGCGACGGTGTCAACTTTACGTCACGCGGCTGCTGCTGAGCCGCGACCGCCGTGCCTGTTCCCTGTACGATGTGCCAGCGCCCGTCGATGAGCACGTCGCGAAACTCTTCCGCCGTTTTCTGCCCCGGCCAGTGAACCGCCACGCGCTCGATCGTCCGACCCCGAGCGATGCCGAAATGCAGCCACTTGCTCGACTGGCTGACGAAACCGTCGCCCGCGGTTAGCGTTCTGACGACCTTCCGGTTGCCCTCTCCCGTCAGGAACAACTCGACGCGGGCACCGATTGCGTCGCGGTTGCACGTAGTACCCTGTAACCGTAGGGCCAGAAAGTGATTTCCGCTCTGCTGGTCGTTGCGTAACAATCGCACACGCGGTCCGGTGCGGTTGGCGATCCAAATGTCGAGGTCGCCGTCGTGATCCCAATCGACCAGCGCTACGGCGCGGCCATCGTCTATTAAATCGAGACCCGTTGCGGCCGAGACATCGGCGAAACGCTCGCCACCCGTGTTGAGAAACACGCAATTGCGCTCGCGGCCGCTAAACGACCGACCGCGGGTGATCATTGACCCCAGGGCGTCCCAACTCTTCAGGTAGTCGCTTTTCGGATCGAAAGCGGCTGCCGTCGACGGTGATTGCGACACGACCTGTCGCCAGTAGAAGCTTCACAAGTCGCCCGGATCTTCCTGGGTGATGAACCCGTTGGCCACCAAGATGTCTTGCCAGCCGTCGTTGTTGAGGTCGAGGAATTTCGAGCCCCACGCCCAGCGGCCCATCGTGACGCCCGCGGCGACGCTGACGTCGTGAAACGTGCCGTCGCCCAGATTCATAAACAACGAATTACCCCGGGCGTGTCGCTGCAAATCGCTGCGGACGGAGCCGCCCGCCTTTGGCTGGAACTGACGCTGATATGTGACACGATTGCCGGCCGAACTCCACATGTTCGAGACGTAAAGGTCCATCCAGCCATCGCCGTTGTAATCGCCCCAACTAACGGACATGCCGGCGGAGATATCCTCGACGCCGGCCTCCGCCGCCACGTCGGTAAAATGTCCGCCGTCGTTTCGATAGAGATTGTTTCGTCCGTAATCGTTGGCCACGTAAAGATCCATGTCTCCGTCCTGGTCGTAGTCTTCCCAAGAGGCGGCCAAACTGAACCGCCGATTGTTCACGTCCAAGCCGACCTGGAGCGTTACATTGGTAAAACGCCAGTTGCGATCGTTTCTCAGCAGCACGTTGCGGCCGGCGTTGTTGGCGTCGTGATAGGGAATCGGCCGGCCCATAAAATTCTGCCGCTTCGCGTCCCTTGCCCGGGGCGAATAGCAACAGGCGTAAATGTCCAGGTCGCCGTCGCCGTCGAAGTCCGCCGCACAAAGCGAGATAGGCATCGCCTCGGGGATGAATCGCGACCAGACAAGGGAAAACTGCCCCTGGCCGTTGTTCTCCATCACGACCAGTCCCAAGCTCAGGCCGAGCACAAGATCCTGATCTCCGTCGTTGTCCAGATCTACAAACAGTGCGCTGTTTGTCTGGTCCCACCAATCCACGCCCGCGATGGCCGAAATGTCGATCGCCGTGCCGTCGGGTTTTTGCAGAAACAAACGATTGGGAAGTCCGCCGCCCTGGCACACATACAAATCGTCCAGGCCGTCGCCGTTGACATCTGCCACGGCGATCCCTTCCCAACTGGAGATATTGATGCCGTAGCGAGACTCAATCCGGCCGACCCAGTGATCGACCCCGTAGACGAGCTGCTGACGATAGGAGGCATTGCCGCCGAGCACCGCCTCGGTGCAGTCGGCGAACAGCGGTCGGCCGGCCGACTTGGCTTGCGACTCTTCGTAATCCAGCAGCTTGATTGCCCTCAGCAGCGGCGGGCCATGCGCTCTGCGCCGCCACTGACAGGTCCAGGTCGCCTTCTGCTGATAGTCGCCTTGAGAGTTACGACCGCTCAGCTCGAACAACACGGCGGTCGTGGCGGTATCCTCGGTGACCGATACGCGGAAGACCTTGAATTTCCAGCGCACACGCGTCGCCTCCGACAGGGGAACCATCAGTTCGCGCATCGCCCCGGCAAGACCGGCTGGGCCGCGAAACGATGCCGCGGCTGACGGCTCGCTGGAAGACACCTCGACCGGGCGTTTCACTCGGATCGACGCGTCGTCGAAGACGGTCTCCAGAGCCTTTGGACGTAGCGGGCCACAGTGAAATTCGTCCGTCGCCAACTTAGAAAGGGCCACGTCAAGTTTGCCCGGCGTACTGAGTAGTTTGCCGAGTCGCTTCAACTGCTCCGCGGCGGCATCGCTGAACGCTTCGCTTTGCCAATTCCGTTTTTCAGGCTCGACGTGCAACTCGGGGCTGACCAGCCCGATGGCCGCTAGATCAACGACTCCCTCGTCGCGCAGACGCGGCGCTTCGGCCGTCGGGCCATCGGCAGGTGATGACTCGACGCGATCCTCAGGTGCGTCGCTGGGCCACCCAGAAGTCCACAGGCAGATTGTCACCGCACCGATTGCCACAAGCCCCAGCGCGCGCGCCTTGAATCGCCAGCGCCGCGCGGGCGCGGGCGCGGGCGTGGGCGGCGAAAGTTTCTGCTTGCGTCGTTTCGACATACCGAGCGCTGCCTGTCAGCGGGATCGCGGGCGAAAGGATCCCGATAGTCCATTATAGCAAACCGTAGGTTATGCTTCAGCATAACACGATGCCGCGGCGCGACAATAAATCATCCGTAGCTGAATTCGCAAGAATTCAGACGAGCAACGCCGAACTGAATTCTTGCGAATTCAGCTACCGGAACCCGCGAAGCGATTTTGGTGGGCGGTGCCCGCCCTACGGGTTCGCTCGGCGCATAAAAAAGCCGCGGAATGGTTGATTCCGCGGCTTGGTTCGATCAAATTCTCACCGTGGTGATCCTATTGCCCTCGACGACGCCGGCGGAACGCACCGGCCAACGTCAAGAGTCCAAGTGCCGCCAAGACGAATGTCGACGGTTCCGGGATAAGATTATGCAATACGATCCCCTGTAGGATCGGATTAATATCGGCACCCAAATTTGGGTCACCGCCGAGATCTGCGGCGAATTGGATGTCCATGGTTCCCGCACCATTCACGACGAATTCGCCCTGATAGACGTAACTGTTGGTCGTATCCCAGGCCCCATCACCGCCAACGGAGCTGTAGTCGTCGACAACCAAAACACCGTCGACTGAAATATCCCAACGTCGATCGCGTATCTGGCCCTCGTTGGTAAGCAACTGGAGTTCGACGGCAGCACCAGGCGTGAGGCCGGTAATGCTAATGTCAAGCACTTGGCCAGCAGCACCATCGGCCCAACGGATGTCCCGCATGACCTCCGCGAGTTCTGCATTGTCGGCCGCGCTACCGCTGGTGAACGTCGGCGCCGCGGCCCAATCGTTGATCTGATTCGGCGTCGACGTCGTGACGGACACACCGCCCTCGGTCGCCGTTCCCGATACTCCACCCTGACCATCGGTCCGAAACATTACACCGTTGACGAGACGGTCAGTGTCTCCGTTTACGTTGACGGCAATGATCGCCATGGCAGGGTCCAGATTCATATCGTCCGGACCGTGGATCTCAAAGCTCGTGCCTACGATGATGTTCAATGCGCTCGCGGACGAAACCATGATGGTCAAAGAAAGGCACAGAGCTGCGCCGACGAAGGGAAGAGACAACTTGCCGTAAGTCATTAGATTTCACGCTCGACCATGGTGCGAGATTGTACGCGTCGGTTACATTTGTTTTTTCCGACTCAATTAGTATGGTCTGAATATCCGGCAGAAGCAAGGAAAAAGTTGGAATTAGCCAGGATTTACTGGAAAAACGTAAGCCAAGCTATAGAAAAGACTTATGGCGTTTGCGGTCTGGGTTTCCGGGAATCGCGGCGAAAAAAACTGATTTCCTTACGCTCCTGCTGTCGTGGTTTCGCTTGCTCGAGGTGGTTTTGCTCGCGCACGCGGTCGGGTCTCGCAGCTCTCACAACTAAGCTGGGATCATGGGTTATGCTTCAGAATAACGCGACCCACATCATGTCGCTGCGGGCATCGCGTTATATTGAAGCACAACTTAGCATCGCTCGAGGAAAACTTGGCGCCGTTCGAGAAACAAGTGTCGCATTCTTGCGTAGCGGGCTCCGAGCGTTAGCTCGGGGGTAATACGACAGCACGCGAAGAGCTTGACGCCCAGCGAGGAATTACCGGCGGCCTCACGGCCTCCGCTCGCCGAGGGTCGTTTCGTGAGATATTTATTTTCCCGAACGATGCTTACAGCTTGTCGGGCGCGACGGTTCTGGAGAGTCCGTGCTTTTGACGATGAAGCCAAGTCAAGCACTTTTTCGCACTGCGTTAGTAATCTGCCTGCCGTGGGTTGGCGGCTGCGATGAGAATCAAGCCGTCGTCTCCGACCCGACGCCGCAGCCGGCCGCCGAGGAGCTGACGTCGCTCCACATCGAAATCACCGGTCAGGACTACCAATGGTCCGTGCGCTATCCGGGCCCCGACGGGCTGCTGGGAACGGCGGACGACGTGCTGACCGGGCGCGAGGTCAACGTGCCAGTCAACGTCAAAACCCAGATCGATCTGAAAAGCGGCGACTTTATCTACACGTTCGCGCTGCCGCATTGGGGCCTGAAAGAAATCGCCGTTCCGGACATGACGTTTACCCTGCATCTGGTCGCCGAGAGCACCGGCAGCTTCGAACTGCTTGGCGATCAAATGTGTGGCTATTCGCATCCCGACCTTTTGGGCACCATTACGATACAATCGCAGGAGGATTTCGCCGCTTGGCTGGACAAGAAACGGTAGTTGCCCCTTCGCGGCCAATACTGTGAATGACGTGTAAGAAGGATAGGTGTTGGTCCGCCGCCGGTAAGTCAGGGTATGTATGTAGGGAGATTACTTCCTCGTTTAACGGCAAGCCGCAGGCGACGGTGTTTGGCGTTTTCAAAACACCGTCGCCTGCGGCTTGCCGTTAAACGAAGAGACCAATCATATCCAAGTTCTTAGGATCAATGAATCATGAAGCCATCCAGACTAGATCGACCGTTCATTGTTCTCCTGCTTGCCGGCACCCTGTCGCTTGCCGGTTGCGGCGATGCGGAGCCCGACAAGAACGCCGGCGAACACGGCGACCAGGTCAAGGCACCGAACTCCGGCGGCGAGAAGCAGGACAACGCCCAAGTGCGCGTTTTCGCCACGCTGCCCCAGTTCACCCTGATCGATCAATCGGGTGGCGTATTCGGCGCCGAGCAGCTTCACGGCAAGGTGTGGATCGCCAATTTCATCTTCACTCGCTGCGGCGATACGTGCCCTCGCCAGAGTGTGGAGTTGGCGCGCTTGCAGAAACATCTCAGCACGCATTCCCAGTGGGACGATATCCGGTTGGTGAGCTTCACGGTCGATCCGGAGTACGACACGTCCGAGGTGCTCGCCCAATACGCCAAGAGCCATCAGGCCGACTTCGCGCATTGGAAGTTTCTCACCGGTCCTCGCCAGCAGCTTTGGGAGTTGAGCAAGCAGGGATTCATGCTCGATGTGCGAGATGATGCGAAAAGCGAGAACATGATTATCTTCCACAGTCCCAGGTTTGTCCTAGTCGATCACCAGGGGCGAGTGCGGGGATATTACGAGGGCCTGGAGCAGGAGGGTCGCGACAAGCTGCTGGCCGATCTTGAATCGGTGTTGAAGGAGCGAGTGGCCTATCCCGAGGAAGTTCTCGATCCACCCTGGCTGCAAAGCCGGCGGCAGCTTCAACTCGCCTCGGTCGGACAGTTCAAGGTGTTTTACGACTTTCAGTACACCGACCTCGCGCCGGAAAGCGGCATCTCGTTCGTCAACCAAATCGTCGACGATGCCGGCAAGTATCACAAGGCGGTTCACTACGACCACGGTAACGGGCTGGCGGTTGCCGACGTCGACGGTGACCCGGATTTGTTCGTTACCTCGGTGCGCGGCGGAAACCACCTGCTAATCAACTCGACAGGACGACGGCAGCTACCGCGAGGTTTCGGATGCCATCGGCGCCGAGAATTATTGGCCGTGGGGGCTGAGCGTGGGCGATCTGAACGCCGACGGCTTTGAGGACGTGTTCATCGCGTCGAGCATGAACTTTCCGTTTCGTTACGGCGTGAACACGGTTCTGATCAACAATCGGGGCAAGAAATTTCTCGACGCTGAGTTTATTCTGGGGGTCGAGCCCAGGCGCGGCGGACGCACCGCCAAACAGTGGTTCACGTTGGACCCGAAGGGTGAAGATCGCGACCACACGCTGGTCAAGAAGCTCAATCTGTCGCACCCGGTCACGGTTTGGGGAGCCCTGGGAACGCGCAGCTGCGCCATCTTCGATCTCGACGACGACGGCGACCTGGACATCGTCACCAACGAATTCAACGACCGGCCGATGATGTTGATAAGTAACTTGTCACAGAAGAACGACATCAGTTTTCTGAAGATCAAGCTGCAAGGCACCAAATCGAATCGCGACGGATTGGGGGCGGTCGTTACGGTGCGCGCGGGAGCCGCCAGCTACGTCAGGGTCCACGACGGCAAATCGGGTTATCTTTCGCAAAGCTCCCTGCCGCTGTACTTTGGTCTCGACGGGGCCGAGACCGTTGACGCGATCGAGGTGCTCTGGCCGTCGGGACAAAAACAGCAGATTCCCGGCCCGATTGAGACCAACAAACTGCGCGTGATCCGGGAACCGGACGCCGAGAACAAGAAGTAGATGCCGGTTGGTTTCTTCGTCGAATACGAGCCCGGAGGCGAGCGATTGAAGCCAAGTCACCGTTCGCGAACCGCGGGCTCGCGATACGGCTTCTTTGCCAGGTAAAGTAGCAAGCGGGCCTTGAGATCCGTGGTGAACTGCTCCTGATTCGACGCACGAGCCAACACGATCGCCTTCTCGGCGGTTGCCACGGCGCGATCGAACCGGCCGGCCTCGGCATAGGCGGCGGCGAGGGTGTCCAATTTCGCGGGATCTCGATGCGCCGTGGCCCGGGCGTTAATTTCGGCCAGCTTGACGGCGACCTCGGCCGAGCGATACCTCGCGTCGGCATGGGTCGAACGGATCCAGGCGATGTTGTTGCGCGCGATGATCGCCACGGCGGAATCCAAGAGCAGTCGATCGTAGTGCTCCAGGGCCTCGCCGACTTTTCCTTGCTGCTGCAACGCGACGGCCAAGTGAAAGCGAGCGGGTCCGTTGGTCGGGTCAATCTGCACTCCGCGGTCAAGGTGCTCGACGGCCTTGTCGAGTTGCCCCAGTTCCAACCATGCCTGGCCGATCGCTGTGGCGACCTGGACACTGTGCGGCCAACGGCGCATCACTTCGTCGAGCTCGGTTTGAGCCAGTTGTCGCTGTTTCGTGCGCCAGAGCACCTTGAACAAAGCCAGTCTGGCGTTCGGAATGTCGTCGAGAAACTGCAAGGCATTGCGGTAGGCCTTCACCGCGGTGGGATACCGGCCTTGTTCTCGTTCGACGGTGGCCAGCAAGAAGTACGCTTGTCCCACTTCGCGCCTTGCGTCGTCGTCCAAGTCGCCTCCGCCCGCGCGAATCTGTGGGAGCTTGCTCGTCAGGAAGATCCGTAACTCATACTGGCAGTCGTCGGGATAGCCGGCGTCTCGAAATGCAATCGCCTTGTCGATCTCACGATCGGAAAAAAGATGCCGCGATCCGCGACCCGGGAAAGGCAGCGCGGCTCGTTCGATCTCCCTCGGCATGGCGTCGAGCAGTGCCAGGTCGCGCAGCAGTTGCTCGGGATCCACGGGCCCCTTGTAGATCAGCGCGAGCTGTCCGCGGCGGTCAACGAGAAAGCTAACCGGCAGCGGCAGCGGCCGATGTTGATAAACCGCCTGATGGCTCAACTCGGTCAATTGGCGAACCAACCCCCGCGATGCCAGGCCTATTTGCAATTGGCCGCCGCGGCGCTTGGCAATGTTTCTCGCCGCCGTTAAATCGGTGCCGTCCAAATTACCCTTGTCCTCGCCCGTCAATCCGTCGGCGCAAAGCGCGACGACCTGCAAGCCCAGCTTCTCGAATTCCGTCCGATGTTGACCAAACTCTTGCAACTCCTTCAAGCACGGCCGGCACCAGCTTGCCCACAGATTGATCAGCAGCGGACCGTTACGCGGGCTGAGCGGATGATCTTGCCCATCGAAGTCGCGGTACGAGAGATTCGGCAGCTCAAGGCGCTTCACGAGCACCACGCGGGCCTTGGAAGAGGGCGCAGGAACCTTGGGCACCGTGGGAGTTAGCGTGACGTTCCTCGCTGTCGGACCGGCCAGCTTCGCCTCGCCGCTGCCCTGGATGATGGAATAACGCCGATTGGTTTCAAGATTGCGATAGGTTTCAATGTTACCGGCTTCGACGTTGCTTTCACCGCCTGCTTCTGGGGTGCCGCCGTCCGGCCACTTGACCACGAGCCGCTCGATCGAATCCGCCGGCCCCAGGCCGAAGTGAACCCATTTACTGGATTGGCTGACGAAGCCCTCACCGGCCCGCAGGGTCTTGATCAACTTTCGATTCTCGCTCTTGACCCCGCCGTCGCTCACCAAGTGGATTTCAAGTCGAGCCCCGATCGCATCGCGGTTGCAGGTGACGCCGTTGCCCTGCAGCTTGAACTGCACGAAGCGGTTTTTCGTGTCGAGGTTATTTCGCATCAACCGCACACGCGGCCCGGTGCGGCTGCCCAGCCAGATGTCGAGGTCGCCGTCGTGGTCCCAATCGACCAGCGCGATGGCACGGCCGTCGTCTATTTGGTCCAGGCCGGTAACGGCCGAGACGTCGGCGAACCGCGTCCCGCCGGTGTTTAGGAAGCAACAGTTGCCTTCCCGGCCGCTAAACGAACTGCCACGGCGAATCATCTTTCCCACGACGTTCCACTGGGCAAGGTATGGATCATCGTCGGCCAGGGACATCTGTTTCGTGGGTGCGTGCGACACGACCTGTCGCCAGAAAAAGCTTCACAGATCGCCGGTGTCTTCCTGGGTGATGAAGCCGTTGGTGACGATCAGATCCTCCCAGCCGTCGTTGTTGATGTCGGCGAAATTCGAACTCCAGGCCCAACGCCCTAGGGTTACGCCAGTTTCGAGGCTCACGTCTGTGAACGTGCCGGCGCCCGTGTTGGAAAATAGCGAATTCCCACGGACGTATCGGCGAAACACGCCCAGCGTCGACTGGTCGGTGTCGCTGAGAAATCGCGACTGATACATTACTCGGTTGCCGGCCGATGACCACATGTTACTGACGTACAGATCCATCCAACCGTCGCGGTTGTAATCCGCCCAACTAACCGACATGCCGGTGGCCATGTCTTCCACCCCGGCGCGGGCCGCCACGTCGGTGAAGTGCCCCTGGCCGTTGTTTTCGTAGAGGTGGTTGCGGCCGTAGTCGTTGGCGACATAAAGGTCCAGGTCGCCGTCGTTGTCGTAGTCCTCCCAGGCCGCGGCGTAACTGAAGCGGTGGTTATTCGCGTCGAGCCCGACTTGGCGTGTCACGTCGCGAAACCGCCAGTTCTGCTCGTTGCGAAACAGCACGTTCCGGCCGCCGTTTTGAGCGTCCTGAAACGGCATCGGCCGCGCCATCAGGTTTCCCTTGATGTGCTCCTGGGCGGGCGTGTAACAACAGGCGTAGATGTCCAGATCGCCGTCCATGTCGAAGTCGGCCGCGCAGAGCGAGTAGACAACTCCCGAGGGCGTCAGTTGCGACGCGGCCGTGGTGAATTTCCCCTGACCGTCGTTTGCCATAAAGATCAGCCCGTGGGTTGTGCCGATCACCAGGTCCTGGTCGCCGTCGTTGTCCAAGTCGACAAACAATGCCGCATGGCAATGGGACCACCAGTCGACGCCCGCGGCGGCCGAGGTGTCCAGCGCCGTGCCGTCCGCCTGTTGGACGAACAGGCGATTCGGCAATCCGCCCGGCTGCAGGACGTAAAGGTCTTCCAAGCCGTCACCGTTGACGTCGCCGATCGCGAGTCCCTGGTAGGCGCCGTTGTCGTTGAGTCGCTGATAGTCGATCCTCCCCAGCCAGTGACCGATGCCGTGGATCAACTGCTTCTGATACGACGTGTTCGCTCCCAACACCGCTTCGGTACAATCGACAAATTGCACCCCGCGCTGCGATCGCGAGATGGCTTCCTCGTACTCGACGACCGTCACCGATTCCAGGCGCGGCTTGTTTCCACCATCGCGCCGCCACTCGCACTGCCACCGTGCCGTCTGTTGGGCGGCGGCCGTCTTGGACAAGCCCGCGGCTTGATAGACCACGCTCGTGCGAATGGTCTCCTCAGCAATCTCGACTCGCACGACCTTGAACTTGGTGCGAATCTTTCCGGCCGACGCAAGCGGCTTGACCAACTCGGCAAGCGCCTCGGCAAACCCCCGCGGGCCGAGATGCAGCTTGATCGGGTCGAGAGAGTCGGAATCGTTCTTGCTCCAGCGACGAACGATCAGCGACGAGTCGTCCATCACGGTCTGCAATTTCGCCGGCCGAAGCGGCCCGCACCGAACGTCGGCAGTGACGAGCTTTTCCAACTGACCAGCGTTGATCGTCTTCGGATGGGCCAGCAGCTTCCCGAGCGACTTGAGCTGCGCGTCAACCGCCGCGCTCGCCGCCTCCGAGTCCCAGCCGTCCCGTTCGGCACCCGGGTCAGACGATTGAGCGTCCAGACCGATGGCCGCCGGATCAATCCGAGGAAGTCGGTCGGACGATGTTGTTTCCACCGAATGCTGTGGTCCCCCGACGTCCCCAGCGGCCGTATTTGTCGTAGCCGAATCCGTTGAAGGATCGCCCGGGTCGTCGCGACCGCAGGCACCGCAACCAATTGCCGTCAGCAACACCAGCGTGGCCACGATGGGCTGCTGCCTTGAACCTACCGCTGTCGAAGAATCAGTAGAACACCTCGCGCCAAACATGAGCCTTGCCACCCTCCGATTCAAGAAGGAACGGACCTCATCACCAATTCTAGTCTAGCGGATGCCAGAGGCCTAAGTGACTAGGTGGGTGGGCGCAACGTGCCGAGCGATCGCGGCCCCCGGCATCGGATCGCTGAACGAGCAACGCCCGATTCATACAGGATGTCCCGTTGCTTATCTTTGCAATTGCCGCCGAACCACACAACATAGAGGTATTCTTATCCATATTATAGGCCTTTATATTGGTCGATTGGGCAAACAGCATGCGGGTTTTGGACATCGTCAACCTGTTGTTTCTCAATGCTTTATGTCGATGGATGGGATAAATATGGAAAACTTTCCACAAAACGCTTGCAATGGCACCACTGGCAATTATAGTAGCGGTCGTAGGGATTTTTCGCCCGTGTATGTCGTGTGTTGTCTAATGAAGATGATGGGCTTATTCCAAGGAGCATCTAATGAACTCGCGTTTTTTTTCTTTTCCACTCCTCCTCTCTGCGGGCCTGCTCGCGGTTCTCTCTTGCTCGTCGGGCGACGCGGCGATGTTGACCACGATCACTCACGGCACGGTGACTCGGGTGCCCAGCCACACCGACCTGAATCTGGTGCCTGGCAATGTGCTTTATGCCATCAACAACGCCGGCACCGCGCAAACGATCGATGGCGTCAGCTTCGTCACGAACAAGCCAGCGCCGCCAGCGGGTATGACGGACGGGCCGGTCAACCGGCTTGGTTCTTGGTCGCCCAACTCCAATACGTCCGGTCCCGACGCGGCCGCCATGGACGCTGTTCTCAACACGATCGATTGCTGTAATCCCGCTTCCACTTATAACTTTGAAGTGCCGAACGGTCCGATCACGCTGCAGATGTTCTGGGCGGGAAACGCCACGGAGACCCGGCTCTGGGATATCGAGGTCGAGGGCGTGTTGTCGGTCGACGAGGTCACTTCGCACGGAATTTGGGACGGTGTCACGTTTCCAGTGGACGACGTTACCGTGTATACGCTCTTTGAACAGACCATCGACGTCACCGACGGTGTTCTGAATGTGCGCGTGGGGCAGTTTTTTGCTGATGGAGCCCAGCGTGACGGAGATCGCAACTTTGTGCTTTCCGGCATGGTCATTTCCTCCGTGATCCCCGAGCCGTCGACGTTGATCCTGGCCGTGATGGCGCTTCTGGGGCTCGGCTGCTGCGGAAGGCGTCGTCGGCAGCGAAACGGATAGTTAGCCCCTTTCCACAATCGACAGAGATGAAAAATCGGCCCCGTCGCGCTGTCGTGTTCGACGGGGCCGGGCACGGCCCGATCTTGCTCTATCGAGCGGCCGACGACGCGGTCGAGCAGTTTGAGGCCGACGACGTTCCCTTCGGCATCTCCTCGGGCATCGATTACGGCCCGGCCAACGACATGCAACTCGCCCCCGGCGACATTCTCGTCTTGGTCACCGACGGCTTCTTCAAATGGTGCAACACCGCCGGCACTCCCCA
>JADFKK010000008.1 GCA_022564995.1 Planctomycetota bacterium
CCCGTGTGGATTATGCCGCTGGCGCGACTCGTCGAAAACTTCGATTTCAGCGTCACGGAGTTCGACGTTGTGATTATTGATGAAGCCAGTCAATGCGACGTAATGGGCCTGCTTGCCTTTGCGCTGGCGAAGGAAATCGTAATCGTGGGCGATCACGAGCAGGTCAGTCCGTTAGCCGTGGGGCAAAAGCAGAGCATCATTGATGGTCTTATCAAACTTCACCTGGAAGGTATTCCGAACAGCGTCCTCTATGATGGCCTCATGTCCGTCTACGATTTGGCCCGCACGTCTTTCGGCGGCGTCATCTGTCTACACGAGCATTTCCGTTGCGTGTCAGACATCATTCAGTTCAGTAACCACCTTTCTTACAACGGGACCATTCGGCCGCTGCGCGACGATTCCTCGGCGCCCGTCACGCCGCATGTTATTGCCCATCGCGTGGAGGCAACATCGCGCGAAGGCAAAGTCAACAGAGAAGAAGCCCTCGTCGTCGCGTCGCTCGTCGCGACGGCGATTGAAACCAGCGATTACGATGGTCACACATTCGGCGTTATTTCCCTCGTCGGATCGGAGCAGGCGATTGAAATCGAACGACTCTTGTTGCAGCATTTGACGCCCGAGGACTTCGACAATCGCCGAATCGTCTGTGGCAATTCGGCACAATTCCAGGGAGACGAGCGCGATGTGATGTTTTTGTCGATGGTCGACACGCCAACGGGGACACCGCTGCGCCTTCGCCAAGAGTCGCGATTTCAACAACGCATGAACGTAGCGGCGAGCCGCGCTCGGAATCAAATGTGGGTCGTCTACTCCCTTAGTCCCCAAACCGACTTGAAGCCGGGAGACCTGCGCCGCCGGCTCATCGAACATGCGCTAGATCCCAAGGCGGTCAGTCGAGAGTTGGAACAGAAGGAAGAACTCGTTGAGTCCGAATTCGAGCGTCAAGTGATGGAACGCCTGGTTCTCAAACGGTTTCAAGTGACGCCCCAGTGGCGGGTCGGACAGTATCGAATCGACTTGGTCGTCGAGGACAACCGCAAACGACTCGCCATCGAGTGCGATGGTGACCGTTTTCATCCCATCGAGCGCCTGCCAGACGACATGGCGCGGCAAGCCGTGCTGGAGCGGCTGGGATGGACGTTTATCCGGCTGCGCGGCTCGGAGTTCTTTCGAGCGCCCGACACGACGATGGAACGCGTCTTCAAAAAACTGCGTCGCATGGACATCCATCCTCGCGCTGATGACACCGACGTCCTCGAATCCTCAAGCACGTCAGGCGTCGTCGATGATGTTATTCGGCGCGCCGCCGAGATTCGCGCTGAGTGGGTGGCGGAAGAATCGACCGAAACACCGCCGGTCGACAACGAGTCGTCTATTGCAGAAGATAAAACTGCAAACGATCGGTCCGACCGCGAATCTGTCGGCGAGGCCACTGAAACGGAGTTACTACGATATCAGGAGTACCACGCGGATATGGAAAGCGCCGGTTTGCCTCCCCGCGCGCTTGCCGAATGGCTGAGTCGATATCGAGAGAAAGTAATCGAGGATTAGCCTATAGTATAAACGATCGACCAATACGCAAGACCGTCACTCCCCTCTGCGTTTCAGCGCGTCATGGTTGTCCTTGGCGAACCGCCGAATGTCCTCAGCGAAATCCAGCAGGCGCTCCCACTGCTCAACGTAAAGCGTGACCGGAAAACGCTGTACGCCGTAAACACTAATCCCTCCGGCTTTTCCAACCCTACAATATAACGAACTGCGCTTCTCTCGCTCAAACTTCTCAAGAAGTTTGTCGGCCTCGTCTTCGGTAAGTTCGCCGCCCGCAAGTTTACTCAGAATCTCCTTTCGGTCCACGATTAGCTCCTTTGATAGTGCTGACTGACCTGGGATTCGTTCTGTACGAAATTGGAGAGTAATGAGTGTAGCAGAGGAGTCATGGTCGAGTCACTTGGCCCCGGGTGCCGCGGCTCCGGGCCGTGTTGTGAACCGTCTTCGGTGTGTAGATTTGGGAAAATCCTGAGCGATTGGACCGAAAAACATCACGACGTCACGAATTTCGATTCAGACTACCGCCGACCGAGTCCCATGATTTGATTCTTCCGCTCCGATCGGGTCTAATGATGCGACTCCCGGTCCGACCGGCCGGTGGCGGTGTTCCATTGTTGTAATCCGCCCGTCGTACCGTCCCATTCACCGTTCTCTTTTTCGAGGTTAATGCCATGAGTGAGTGCCCCGATTGTTCTCCGCGTCCCGCAGGCGTGAATCGCCGCGTGTTTCTGAAGACCGCTTCGGTCGCAGGTGTTGCCACGGTCACGGCCGGACCTTCTCTGTTCGCTGCCGAGGCCAAGAAGGTCCGTCAGCCCGAATCGGTCGTCAAGGTGCTTTTCGACACCCTGAGCGACAAACAAAAAGGCCTGATTTGTCACGGCTGGGACTACACCGAAGATGCCCGTGGGCTGCTTCGCACGCGCGTATCGAATAACTGGCACATCAACAAGCACGTCATCAACAGCAGCTTTTACACCAAAGAACAACAGCATCTCATCCGCGAGATTTTCGAGGGCATCATTCATCCCGATTGGCACGCCAAGGTCGACAAGCAATTGAAAGACGACGCCGGCGGTTTCGGCGAACAACAGAATATCGCCATTTTCGGCAAGCCGGGCGACGGGAAGTTCGAGCTGGTGATGACCGGCCGCCACATGACGCTGCGCTGCGACGGCAACTCGGCTGACCACGTCGCCTTCGGCGGGCCGATCTTCTACGGCCACGCGCCCGACTTCAACGAAGAGGTCGGCCATCCGACCAATGTCTATTGGCACCAGGCGTTGGCGGCCAACAAAGTCTATGCGATGCTCGACGGAAAGCAGCGCAAGACCGCATTGGTCGAGCGCGCCCCGCGCGAGCAGTCGGTGGCCTTCAAGGGCAAGGACGGCAAGTTCACCGGCATCGCGGTCTCCGACATGTCCAACGACCAACGCGAGCAGGTGCAAAAGACGCTCAAGACGCTGCTCGCGCCGTATCGCCAAAGCGATCGCGACGAGGCGCTGAAATGCCTCAAGACGCAGGGCGGCTTGGACAAGTGCCACCTGACGTTTTACAAGAAGAACGCCCGCGGCCAGAACGCCGACATCGGCAACAACCAAATCTGGGACATGTGGCGGCTGGAAGGCCCGTCGTTCGTCTGGCACTTCCGCGGCTTCCCGCACGTCCACGTGTGGGTCAACATCGCGGCCGACGCGTCGGTCAAGACGAACGCGTAACATCACCAGACTTGAGCCACACCATATGCCTGGATTTCCTTGTCCTTGCTAACGATGGTCAACCCTTCATCTTGCGCTTGAGCGACCAATACCCGGTCGAACGGGTCGCGGTGATGAAAAGGAAGCTGCTGAAGAACTGCCAGATGGGACACGGTAAGCGCCAGCAATGTCGAATCCGTTTCCGTCAGAACGCGAGCCGCAAGCTCAGCAAATGGAAGTTGCAGGTCGAGTTTACCGAGGCTCGACTTGATGGACATTTCCCAAAAACTTGCGACGCTTATCAGCTTTTCATTGGAAGCCGACTCAATCGCACTTCGTGCGTTGTTGCTTAGCTTCGCATCGCCTGTAAAAAACCAAAGAAAACAATGCGTGTCCAGAAGGATTTTCACTGCATGAAGTCCTGGAAATCAGGTAGCGGGGCGTCAAAATCGTCGGCCATGGTAAGCAACCCCTTCCCACTTCCAAATCGGGCTTTTCGCTCAGTCGTTTCGACAACAGCCGCATAGGAGCCTAGTATTTCGCTAAGCAACTCCGACCAGGGTTTCCCCGTCCGCTCGGAAAGCTCGACGAGCTTTGAACGCTGCTGGGCAGACAGTTCGATTTGTGAATTCGGGTCGGTAGCCATGCTCTTATTCTACCGCAATCTAATCAAGCGGTCCAATGAGACTTCAAAGCAGCCACGCGGAATGGCGGCTCCACGGGGCCGAAACGGCCTCGCCACTCGCCTAGGCACCGGGGTCGTGACGAGCGAACGGCGATTGCCAATCGTCGGTGGTTTCGTCGGCCGCTCGACGGGCGCGACCAACGGTCGCGGCTTTATGGGTGGCGGGGGCGGCACATTCCTCACGGGCCGCAGAATCGGAATTCGCTGGCTTGCTGTGCGCGCCGGCGCGACGTATCTATTCATGGGTCTATTCATGGGGCCGGCACGGGAGATCAGCAATGCAACCCACGGGCAGCTTGGACGGCGATTTTTTCTCGCTTGTGCATGACCTGCTGCGCGATCAGCAGGAGGCCGCTACGGATGAACGTCGCGACCATGACCGCCGGCAATACACCTGCCTGCAATTGGTGGCGTCGTACATTCCGGGCCAACCCTTGCAGCCGGGCGATTTCGACAAGCGATTTTTCGACGATCTGTCCGAGACCGGATTCGCTTATTTCACCCCCCATCCGCCCGAAACGCGGCAAGTCGCCGTCGCCCTGGGTGTGGCTCCGTTTACGTTTCTCACCGCCGACGTCGTCAATCAGGCTCTCTCTGACGGGCCAGAGGGCAGGCAATATCGCATCGGCTGCCACTTCACCGGACGGCTCGACGGGTAACGCATAGTCGTTGTTCGCTCCGCGAACGATACGCTCGGCTCGCCAAGCGAACCACGACCTACCCTTCTCTGGGCCGGCCAGTGTGCAATAATAACCTACGTCGTCTTCGAGACTAAGAGCTAGGGTTACTCGTCTCTTCCTCGCTCACGCTTCGGGTTACCATGAAGCGAAGGATGTTGGCATGATACGTCTCCGCACATTCGCGGCAAGTCTGTTTCTGGCGGCTTCGGCGCTGCTGCCCGCCGTGTCCGTCTCGGCCCAAACGGTCGCCGCTCCGGCCGGCGATGACCAACACGATCGCGTGGAAGTCGTTCGCCTGAAAAGCGGCAAGGTGCTTCGCGGGCTGATCGAATCGCGGACGAAGACCCATCTCGATTTCATCGAATTCTTTCGCCCCCTGGGCAAGCCGATGTTCGCCGTGGCAAGGCGGATCGAACGGCGCCACATCGCGCGCGAAGAGACGCTTTCCGAAGATCAACGGGCCGCCCTCGTGCGGCAGGCCAGCCGCTTTCGAAATCGTGCGCGGATCGAACAGGGGCGCATGGAGTCGATCTCGCTGGCCAGAAGCGAAGTCGACGGCGTGACTCACTGGACCTATCGGCCTCTCGGCCAGCGGCCGTTCTTTACCCTGCGCAGCTCGATGGACGAACAGATGACGCGCCGGGCGATCGTGCGGATCGAGCAGATTTTCACCGCCTATCGCCGACTGATGCCTCCGCGTGCGGCGCCACGGAAACAACTCCAGATGGTGTTGTTCGGATCGATGCAGGAATACCGCGACTTCCTCGGCAGCAGACAGCTCGACATCGATCACCCCGCTTTCTACTCAACCCGACGGAATCTTATCGCCGCCGGAAGCCAACTCGACGGCTTGCGCAGCGTGCTACAGAAATCGCAAGCCAAGCAGACCGCTATTTTGCAAGAAATCGAGCGGATGAAAAAAACGTCCGCCAAGACGCTCCGGCAACTCAATGCGGAACTAAAGAAGCGGGGCGTAGACACTGAAACCCGCAAGCTGATCGTCGGCGAGCGCCGCCAGAGAGTCGAAACCGAGCTGCAACGTCTGCGGAAACAAGCCCGAGCGAACGATCGACACAACGCGGCCAAGTTCGATACGGTCACGGCGCGGATGTTCACCCGGCTGTATCACGAGGCGTTTCACGCTTACCTGGAAAACTACGTTTATCCGGGCGAACAACACGATGTGCCGCGGTGGCTCAACGAAGGCATGGCGCAGGTCTTTGAACAAGGCCAGCTCGACGACGGCATGTTGCGCATCGACGCTCCCAATCGCCAGGCCCTCGTGAAGTTACAGGCCTTGCTACGGAGCAATCGGGCGACGTCGCTGGCCGATGTGCTTTCGGCCAAGCAATCGGCTTTTTTGGTCACACACACCAGAGGGACCGGCTCCCGCGAGCACTATCTGATTTCGTGGGGCCTGACCTATTATCTCACCTTCGACCGCCCGCTGCTCAGCCGCGAGGCGATCGACCGCTACACCCGCCCCGAGGCCGCAAAAACGCCTCCCGTGGCCCGCTTCGAGCGGTTGGTCGGCATGTCGCTCAAGCAATTTGAGCAAGATTGGCGCAAAGCGATGCTCGCCAAGCTGCCTCAGCGATAAGCCGTAGGCTTGAGGCTCTCGTGCGCCAAAAATTCGGGCCGAGTGGCTCAGATCGTAGCCCGAAGCGTAAGCTAGGAATGCGGCGGCTTCAGGCTTCGTCCTCGCTCACGCGTCGGGTTATGTTTCTCTGTGTCGATCCCAAATCTACGACTTGACGCAGTGCTAGCACCGCTTGCGAAGGCGGCCGAGGCGGACTGATCTTGTCCTGCGGGCCACCGATCGCTAGAGTTCGCGGCCGATTCTTCCCTTAAAACGGACTTCCAGCGGACGCGATGCGCAACAGCATGACGGAGCAGACTTGTATCATCGCCGAGGCGGGAGTGAACCATAACGGCTCGCTCCAGACTGCCAAGCGGCTGGTCGACGTGGCGGCCGAGGCTGGGGCCGATGTGGTCAAGTTTCAGTCGTTTCGGGCCGATCGTCTGGCCACCGAAGACGCGCCGAAGGCCGATTATCAACGCGACACGACCGACGCGGCTGAATCGCAAATCGACATGCTGCGCCGGCTGGAGCTTTCCGAAGCCCACCATTTTGAACTGATCGAACACTGCCGCAGCCGCGGCCTGGAATTTCTTTCCACTCCATTTGATATCGAAAGTGCCCGGCTGCTGGTCGGTCCGCTGAACGTCCAGCGGGTGAAAATTGCCTCGGGCGAATTGACCAATGCGCCGCTGCTGCTAGAAATCGCCCGTAGCGGAAAGCCGGTGCTGCTCTCGACCGGGATGGCCACGCTAGGCGAAATTGAACAAGCCCTCGGTGTGCTGGCCTTTGGGTATACGCGGCTCACCGAGCCGGCATCCGCCGTGCCAGCCTCAACGGGGGCGTTCATGCTGGCTTACGGCAGCGAGGAAGGCCAACGCATATTGAAGCAAAACGTCGTGGTGCTGCACTGCACGACCGAGTATCCGACGCCTTACGACGAGGTGAACCTGAGGGCCATGGACACGCTCGCCGCGGCGTTTGGGCTGCCGGTTGGATTGTCGGATCACACGCTGGGCATTGCCGTTGCCGTAGCGGCGGTTGCCCGCGGCGCGACCGTGATTGAGAAGCACTTTACGCTCGATCGCAACATGCCGGGCCCCGATCACAAGGCCTCGGTCGAGCCGGAGGAGCTAAAACAATTGGTGCAGGCGGTGCGCCAGGTCGAAGCGGCCCTCGGCTCGCCGCACAAAAGCCCCACGCCCTCGGAACGTCGTAACATGCCCGTCGCCCGCAAGAGCCTGGTCGCGGCCCGCGATGTTAAGACCGGCGAGACGTTCACCGCGCAGAACCTTACCGTTAAACGACCCGGCACCGGCATTTCGCCGATGCGGTATTTTCAGTATTTGGGGACGAAGGCCGATCGCGAGTATCGGGCCGAGGAGTTATTAAGTTAGTGAACATTCGCGTCATACCACGACTGGACATCAAGGGGCCGAACCTGGTGAAGGGGATTCACCTGGAAGGCTTTCGCGTGTTGGGCAAGCCCGACCGGTTCGCCCGTTACTATTACGAGAACGGCGCCGACGAGTTGTTTTACATGGACGCGGTGGCCAGTTTGTATGGCCGCAACAGCTTGGTCGAGATCATTCGACGCACGGCCCACGACGTGTGCATTCCGCTGACCGTCGGCGGTGGGCTGCGGAGTGTGGACGATATTCGCGAGGTGCTGCGGGCCGGGGCCGACAAGGTGGCGATCAACACGGCGGCCATCGCCCGACCGGAGCTGATTCGCGAGGCGTCGCGGATGTTCGGCTCCTCGACGATTGTCGTTTCGATCGAGGCAATTCGACACGCCGATGGCAGCTACGAGGCGTTTACCGATTGCGGGCGCGAATCGACCGGGGTCGATGCGCTGCAGTGGGCGATGCGCGCGGCTGAATTGGGAGCGGGCGAATTGGCGGTCACGTCGATCAATCGCGAAGGAACCGGCAAGGGATTCGACTTGGAATTAACCCGGCGAATTTCCGAGTCGGTGTCGATTCCCGTAATCGCTTGCGGCGGAGCAGGCTGCGTGGCGGACGTGGGCGAGGTGGTGCTGGAGGGCAAGGCCGACGCCGTAAGCATCGCCTCGTGTTTGCATTACGATTTTATTCAGTCGCACGAAATGATCGACGACGATTTTTCGGCCGAAGGAAACACCGAGTTCCTGCGTCGAGGGACCAGTTCCTCGAAGATATCGCCCTCGTCGCTGGCCGCGATTAAAGAGCATCTGAGTGAAAACGGAATTGCTTGTCGGATGAACTAAAGGACGCGGCGAAGGGCGCGACCACTGGTCGCGGCTTTACAAGAAATAGAATGAGCGAAACAATTCGCACACCCACGGTCGCGATTGTCGATTTCGGGTTGGGGAATCTGTATAGCGTTCTGCGGGCCTGCGAGCGCGTGGGGCTCGCTGCACGGATCACTTCGTCGCACCGCGACGTGCTGGCGGCCGATGGCGTGATCTTGCCGGGAGTCGGGGCGTTTGGCGATGCGATGGAAAACCTGCGGCGATTGGACCTGGTCGGTCCGCTGCGAGAAATTCACGCCCGCGATACGCCGCTGATCGGCATCTGCCTGGGGCTACAATTGATGATGACCGGCAGCAGTGAATTCGGCGACCACCAGGGGCTGGGCATGATCGACGGCCCGGTCGTTCACTTCGGCCGACCCGCCGAAAAAAACAGCGTCCTAAAAGTTCCCCAAGTCGGCTGGAACCGCGTGTTTCGTCGTGCCTGTGACGAAGCGGCGGTCGATCAACTTCCCGCTGCCGCCGACGACCCTTGGCATCACACGCCGCTTGCCGGCTTAGCCGATGGCCGGCACATGTACTTCGTGCATTCGTATTACGTGCGTCCCACCGACTCGAGCGTTGTGCTTTCGGTCACCCGTTACGGCGACGTCGAGTTTTGCTCGGCGATTCGCGTCGGCAACACGTTCGCCTTTCAATATCACCCCGAACGTAGCGGCCCCGACGGGCTGCGCGTCTATCGCAATATCGCCGGCCTGATTCAGCACCACGCCGGCGTGGAGGAGCCTCGACATGCCGCCTGAAAAATTGGAAACCTATTACGGTCTGCCCGCGGACGTAACATACTGCAAGCGGTGCGTGATCTCGAACCAGCGGCCCGCCTCGACGCCCGAATTTCGCAACACGTCGGCTCGCAAGATCGGCACGATGAGCATCGACGCGGAGGGCGTCTGCGATGCCTGCCGATTCGCCGACATCAAGGAACAGATCGACTGGGAGGCCCGCGAACAAGAACTCGTCAAGCTGCTCGACCAACACCGCAGCAACGACGGCTCGTACGATTGCCTGGTGCCGGGCTCCGGCGGCAAGGACAGCGCCCTGCAATCGCACATTCTCAAGTACAAATATGGAATGCACCCGCTAACGTGTACCTGGCCGCCGATTCTCTATACCGACATCGGCTGGAAGAATTATCGCGATTGGTGCGAAGTCGGCGGATTCGACAACATCACGTTCAAGCAAAACGGCCGCGTGATGAAGCTGCTCACCCGGCTATCGATCGAAAACCTGCTGCACCCGTTTCAGTCGTTCATCCTGGGCCAAAAAAACCTGGCTCCAAAGATCGCCGCCAAGTTCGGCATCCCGCTGGTGTTCTACGGCGAAAACGAGGCGGAATACGGCAATCCGATTGCCGACAATAACTCCTCGCTGCGAGACAAATCGTATCACACGTCCGACAATCTCGACGAAATCTACCTGGGCGGCGTGTCGATCAAGGAGATCATGGAAAAGTACGATGTGCCGCTGTCTGATCTGACGGCCTATCTGCCGGCCGATCCGACGGAGTATGACAAGGCCGAGATCGAGATTCATTACCTCGGCTATTACCTCAAGTGGACGCCGCAAGAGGCCTACTATTACGCCGTCGAACACACCGGCTTCGAGGCCAATCCGGTCCGCACCGAGGGCACCTACAGCAAATACAACAGCCTCGACGATCGCATCGACGGGTTTCATTATTACACGACCTATGTGAAGTTCGGTATCGGCCGAGCGACCTACGACGCCTCGCAGGAGATTCGCAACAAGCACATCACCCGCGAGGAAGCGGTGGCGCTGGTCAGGCGGTTCGACGGAGAGTTTCCCGAGAAGTATTTCCACGAAGTGATGGACTACGTCGGCATCACACCGGAGCGATTCATGCAGCTTTGCGACGAGTTTCGCTCGCCGCACCTGTGGCGGAAAGACGGCGACGAGTGGCGGCTGCGTCATCCCGTGTGGGAAGACGAAACGATGAAGCGCGCAGCGGCGTAATGGGATAGTCGTTGTTCGCTCCGCGAACGAAATGTTACGTTCGCGGAGCGAACAACGACAATTGACAGAGGACAAGGATGTCCGACGAACCCAAATTACCGTGTGTATCACACACCGGCTCGGTGCGCGACGCGATCGCCACGATCGACCGGGGCGAGAAGGGAATCGCTTTGGTCGTCGACGACGCCGGGCGATTGGCGGGCACGATCACCGACGGCGACGTGCGTCGGGCGATCATCGCGGGGCTGAGCGTCGAGTCGCCGCTGGCCGATCTGCTGGAGCAAAAATCGGCGGCCCCGTTTTCCGATCCGGTTACCGCACCGATCGGCACAACGCGAGATGCGATCAAGCAGTTAATGCTCGACCGAGACGTCGCTCAGATACCGCTGTTGGACCTCGAAGGAAAACCGAGCGATCTGCTGACGCTTGACGAATTGCAGCCCAACCACGCCCCGCCGGTGCGGGCGGTCATCATGGCCGGCGGTTTCGGCACCAGGCTACGACCGCTGACCGACGAATTGCCCAAGCCGATGCTGCCGGTGGGCGATCGGCCGTTAATCGAAATAGTGGTCGACCAACTCCGCGAAGCCGGGGTGCGCGACGTCAACATCAGCACTTATTACAAGTCGGAAAAAATCGTGCAGCACTTCGGCGACGGCGAAAAATTCGGCGTCGACGTGAAGTACATCACCGAAGATCGTCCCCTGGGAACCGCCGGGGCGCTGGGACTGTTGGAGCCCAGCGACAAACCGCTGCTGGTGCTCAACGGCGACGTGCTGACGGGAATCGACTATCGGGCGATGATGGTCTTTCACCGCGAGCAGCAGGCTGAATTGACCGTGGCGGTCCGCAAGTACGAAATTACGGTGCCTTATGGCGTGGTGGAAAACAACGGCACGCTTGTACGGCGACTGAGGGAAAAGCCGACGTTCAATTTTTTCGTCAACGCCGGTATCTACGTGCTCGAACCGACGGCATTAAAACACATCCGCCCTAACGAGCGGACCGACATGACCGACGTGATTCAGCGACTGGTCGCCGAAGAGAAGAGGGTCGTCAGCTTTCCGATTCACGAATACTGGCTCGACATCGGGCAGCACGATGACTACCAGCAGGCACAGCAAGACGTCGCCAGCGGACAATTCCTCAAACGGGCGGCGTAACATGAAGAAAATCTTCTTCGTCAGCTACGGAGGCGGGCACATCAAGATTGTCGATCTGATCTGCCGCCAGCTTGCCCAGCGGGCCGACGTCGATTTCTCCATTCTGGCGCTGACCACGGCCCATGCCCAGGTGATCGATCGTTACGGACCGCTTCGCGTTAAACGAGTCAGCGATTATCTCGAACTGTTCGACGATTCGATCGACGAGATATTGCGCTGCGGGCTTGAGCTGGTCGGCGATAGCCACAACAGCGAATTGGGCATTCCACGTTTCGAGTCGTTGGCGTACATGGGCGTCTGCTATCACGATCTGGTGCGGCAGCACGGCGAAGAGGAAGCCGGCAGGCGATACGCAGAACGTGGCCGGCAGGCCTTCCTGCCGGTCGAAGCTCTGCGGCGCATCATCGAGCACGAGCAGGCCGACACGGTGGTGGCGACCACTTCGCCTCGTTGTGAACAGGCGGCCCTGATCGCCGGAAACGAATTGGGGCTGAAGACCGTCGAAGTGCTCGATCTGTTCGGCGAGCTGTATCCGTTGCCCGAGGCTCAGCATATTGTCGTCTTGAACGAAGAGGTCGAAGCGTCGCTGCGGCGGCAGGGCCTGGAAGACCGCACGTATCACTCGCTCGGCCAGCCCGCCTTCGAGGAAACCGTGCAACGTGTCGCGGCGGTCGATGCCGTCGCGGTCCGAGAGCGGATGCAGATTTCAGCCGGCGCGCAAGTGTTGCTATTTGCAGCCCATCGGCTTGTTGTGTTCGACAAGGATTTTTCCGTCAAGCGGTTTCTTCCCTACGACGCAGTCTACAATCGGCTATTCGGTCTTTTTGATCGTCTCACGGAAGAGTTCGATCTGGAAATTCTGCTACGTCTCCACCCCAGCGAAAGTCGTTCGGACTATGCACCGTATTTGGCGCGCCACCCCCAGGTGCGCCTCGTCAACGACGAATTGAACCTCTACGAATCGATCGCGGTGGCCGACTACGTGTTGACCGGCTCTTCGACGGTGGGCATTGAATCGCTGCTGTGTGGAAAAACCGCCTTGACGTTCATGCACGAATTGGATGAATACTATCCGCAACCCCGAGCCCAGCAACCGCCGTTCATTTTTTCCCGCGGATTGGACGAGTTGGAAGAAAGCCTGCGGAGTGTGCTGCAAAACGGACATGAGTTCGACCTGAAGTCGATCTATCGGCCCAACGCGGCCGAAAATATCGGCGAGTTGTTGGCGGTGCTTTGATACGGTGGCCCGGATTATTCATGAACGTCGCGGTATTCTTGCTAACTCGTTTCTGGTTTTCGCGCTGCGTCGACGACACGAAAAACAGTCTGTCAATCAGCCGCGGGGCGTTAGCCCCCGGTTTGTACAGATTGCGGCAAGAACCGGGGGCTAGCGCCCCGCGGCTGATGAATAATCCGGGCTAGCGGCGCCAGCGGTCCGCCTCTGCCCTTGACCTGACGGGAGTTTCTCCCTATTTTTCCGGCCCTGGAGTTCCTGCGAGGCTCTCGTTATGTTCCGCGCGGTCGATGTGTCCGCTGCGTTGACATGCGGGGATCGCTTTACGAATCGTTAGCGGCCACGTTCGAGTGTCGCGACCCAAAACCATCAAGGAGAAAACCATGGCGATCTTGACCCCCGCGCAGCAGGAGCAGTTTTCCGACGACGGATTCATCATTCTCGATGGATTCTACAGCGACGAGGAGATGAGTGACTTTTCCAGCGAGGTCAAACAGATCATTCACGCCTACCTTCACAAAGCGGCGGTCGACACCGACGGCGCCGTCGCGCCGGAGGCCTACACGGACGAAAACATTCTCGACGACGGCCTGCTGGCTCTGGAAGAAGTCGACCATGAGTACGTCGCCGCCGTGTACGATACCATCGCCTATTGCACCGCTTTCCTGCGCCTGGCAGGAAAAAAAGAGACGCAGGCTCTCGTCAATCAATTGCTCGACAATCAGCCAAACACGCCGCTCTACGGTTTCACGAATCGCTGCCGCATCGATCCGCCCCGCGACGATCGCCGCACTTACGGCTGGCATCAAGAGGTGTTCTACACCATTCCAAAGTCTCGCTTTCTGCAAACATGGGCCCCTTTGATCCGCGACACGACTTACGAAAACGGGACGATCGAGGTCTGCGTCGGCAGCCACCAAGCGGGGATCTCGAAGCAGGATTGGACGGAAAAGGAAGGGTGTGCCACGCAGATCATCGTCGACGAGGAAGTCGTCAACCAGTACGAACAGAAAGTCGTTGAAATGACCGTCGGGCAGATTCTTGTCTTCACCGGCAAGACCGTCCATCGATCGGGGTCGAATACCTCGGATCAGGTGCGGTATTCGCTGGTCGGCATGTACCACGATATCCAATGGAACGACTTCCTGGCACCGAAACCTGACTTTACCTTTCGCCGGATACAAGCCCGGCAATACTATCAATCCGTTGCCAGTGCCTGGCAAGAAGGAGCGATTGCTGGCGAGTGACCGTTCTTACTTCGTCGGATCGACGACCGCCGTACATGCTTACGTTTATCACGACCCGCGACGGGAAAACCAAACCTCATGTCAGTTACTGTTCAAGAACCGACCGTTCGTCGCTCGGATGCGGACGGCGTCCATAATGAAATCCCCAGGGGATATTCGGACCACGTTCGTGAATTCGTCCCGATGGATCTCGAGGCGATGCGGCCTAAGGGGTTCATCAAGAAATGCGAGGACTGGTCGGGCAGCCTGACGCAAAAGGTGCTCGACGGAAAAGGCTTGAAAGAGGTCACGGCTTGTCCGATTTGTTCATCGCCGAGCAGTGACTTTGAGCTGGAAAAATTCGGCATCGCGATGGTTAAGTGCCAGGACTGCACGCTGCGCTATTCTCGGCAGATACCCGTGGACGCCGCGGAACTTTACTCCGATGAAGATTATTTGCCGATTCTCAAGAAAGGGTACAACGAAAACCTTGACTACCGCAAACAGCGTTTTGGTGTTGAACGGCTCGACTTGATCGAAGAACAAATGGAGTCGGGCCAGGATAAGTCACTGTTAGATATCGGCTGCGGCACAGGCTGGTTCTTGGAATGTGCCAGGGAAAGAGGCTTCGACATCGCCGGCTTCGATTTGGGCACGGAAGTGGCCGCTTGGACGGCGGATCGTCTCGGCATTCCGGTCTGGTCGTCTTCCTTGGATGAAATTCCCAGCGATCGTAAGTTCAGCGTGATCACCGCGTTCGATGTCTTGGAGCACGTGCTCGACCCCGTCGAGTGGCTCCGATCCGCGATGACCTTCCTCAAGCCGGGCGGCATCATGCTGCTGTACGTTCCGCATTTTGATTCATTGAGCGTACAAGTCATGCGAGACAAATCGAGCCTGGTCACGCCGCTGGAACATGTTCTGTTTTTCACGAAGCAGGCCATGCAAACCTTGGCCGACCGCGTGGGCTTGGAGCTGACCTATTTCAAAACCCGCGGCATCGACATGGGCGATCTGATGAGTTTTTTCGAGGACCAGGGTGATGAAGAATTAGCCAGGGCCTGCGGCAAGTTGTATCCCTATCTCCAGCCCATCGTGGACGGCGCGAACTCCGGAAATTCTTCCCGCTACATCCTGCGGCTGAATGCGTGCCAGGTATAAGTTATGAACCACGACCGTAAGAAGGCCGCTAAACGGGCGCGTGATCCGTACGTCCTGTCGGTCATTACGGCGCGGGGCGGATCGAAGGGGATTCCCAAGAAAAACATCGCGCCGCTGGGCGGGCGTCCGCTGATCGCCTGGTCGATCGAGGCGTCGCTGTCCGCTTCGTTGGTGAGCCGCACGATCGTGTCGACCGATGACGAAGAGATCGCCGCCGTGGCCGCCGAGTGGGGCGCCGAGGTGCCGTTCATGCGGCCCGCGGAACTGTCGGGCGACACGGCGCCGCACGATGCGACCGTCTTGCACGCAGCCCAGTGGCACATCGAGGATACCGGCTCGCGGCCCGACTACGTCCTGCTGCTGCAGCCCACTTCGCCGTTTCGCACGCCGGCGGACATCGACGCGGCCGTGCGCCTGGCGATCGAAACCGGCGCCGACAGCGTGGTCGGCGTCCAGCAGGCCCTCTCGCATCCGATGTTGACCAAGCGAATCGACGAGCGCGGCCGGCTACACGCCTTTGGTGTGGCGGCCGACGGTTACGCGCGGCGTCAAGACTTGCCGCCTGCGCACATCACCAACGGGGCGATTTATCTGGCGCGGGGCGAGGTGTTGTTCGAGCGACGATCGCTTCAAGGCGAGCATGTCGTAGCGTATGAAATGCCCGCCGAACGATCGCTCGACATCGATACGCCGTGGGATCTGCACGTGGCGAATTTGATTGTCCGCGATCGTGAAGGCAGCGAGAAAACACAGCACAGCGAGGCGGCATGAGTCTGTAGGAGGCGCCTCCGACGGCGATGTCCGAGGCGTCTCCGACGGCGATGAATCGAACCCCGGCCTTCCGGCCAGGGCTAGGGGTTCGTCAAACATGAGCGACAATCGAGCAGGCAACGCGATGACGACCCACCCACTACGACAGGCGAATGTAACGCTGACGATTCCCCGCGCGGGATCGACGAGCATCTTTTCGTGGCTTGTTGTCACGGCGTTTCTGATCGCCTGCACGCTGCGCGTGATTCCCTTTACGATTTGGGAATCGGCCGTACTGTTTACTTACCTCGACCCCTATTTTTATCTCGTCGAGCTGTCGTTTGAAGAGATTTTCTTCGATCCGTGGGGAATTCGCAGCGGATTGGTGATGCCGGCTTTGCTGTTGGCGGAAATCACTCCGCTGTCTGGCGATCAGGCCTTCGGGTTAACCGCCGGGCTGTGTGTGGTGGCTACGGCGAGGCTCGTGCAGCGCACCTACACGACTTGCGTGCGCCCGGAAGAAACGCGCCACGAGTTGCCGATCCTGCTCTTTTTTCTGTGTCTCGGTTATTTTATGAACGGCAGAATCTGTTATGCTTTTTTGGGCGTGGCCGTGCTGCTGCGGGCGCACTCGTATTGGCTGGCGGGAAAGATGGGACCGCCCAAGGTCGTCCTCTACAACATGCTCGGCCTGGTGCTCATGACGGCCTCGTCCGGCGCGTTTTTTGTCGGCTGTGGCATGGTCGGCACCTGGGCGATGTTTGCCGCGCTCAATATCCGACGCAACAACGCAACGATCGCCCTGCAGCCATGGCCGCTGCTGGTTTCGCTGCCGGTCGCGTATTTCATCTATTTTCAGGCCGACCTCTTTCTGGAAAAGCTGACCCGCTGGCACGGCGGCGACTACTCGATGTTGCTCTACCATGGCAAAGGCGCCGTGCTGGAGCAGTACATTCCGTTTCTCGACTACGCAGTGCTCATGGCCGTGGCGCCGCTGATGATGCTGGTCGTCGGCGTCGTTTGGTTTTCGCTGGTGCGGCTGCGGCCCAAGGCGGGATATTTGCTCACGGTGCTTTCCATCGGCGCGGTGATGGGGTTGTTCGGAGATTCGACCGCCGCGACCAGTCTGCCGATCATCGCCTACACCGCACTGGTTGTCATTCAGGGTCACAAGATACAACACCCGGCCCCCGCCCGCGGAATGCCGGAGCCAGCCACCGCATGAGCCGACAAGCACTCACTCGCGCCACGGTCGTCGTTGTCATCGGGATGATTCTCGGCCGGCTGTCGGGCATGGTTCGCGAGCTGTCGATGGCCGGCATGTTAGGCGTTACGTCCGACGCTGATTTGGCCATCTTCGCCATTTCGATTCCCGACCTGTTGACCGCGATGTTGGTCGGCGGGGCCGTGGGAGCCGTGTTGGTGCCTGAATTTCATCGCCTCACGACCGAAGAATCGCCGGCAGCCGCCCATCAACTGGTCTGTCAATCGCTGCTGGGCATCGGCCTGGCATCGCTGTTGGTTTCGCTGCTGCTCGCCGCGGGTGGGCGTTACTTGGTGATGATGCTAGCTCCGGGATTTTCGGGAGCGCAGCTTGCTGCCGCGACGGCGCTGCTGCGTACCGTCCTGATTGCGTTTCCCTGCTGCACACTAGCGGCGGTCACTTCCGCCGCGTTGCAAGCGCGCGGCCGCGTGGCGGTGGTGTCGCTGGGAACGCTGCTGTTGAACGCCGTGTTGATTGCCGCGATTGTCGCGCTGTTAGCCCCGGGAAGCGTTGGCATCTTGGGCTGGGCGGTGGTGGCCGCGACGAGCGTGCGGCTGGTGAGTCAATGGGCGGCCTGCTGGCACGCGGGGCTGCTGAGGGGCGGCTGGCAGGGCGCGCTGCGCCTGCGGCGGCTCGATCGAGGCCTCGTGGTCCGTTACGCCCTGGCGCTCAGTGCCATCGGCCTGACCGTGTTCGCTCCGCTGATCAGCCGCGCCTTTGCCTCGACTATCGACGGCGGCATCGCCACGTTTAACTATGCCTTCAAACTGGTCGAGCTTCCCCGCGGCTTACTGGCCGCCGCGCTCACCATGGTGCTGTTTCCGCGAATCAGCCAACTATTCTCCAGCCGGAAAGCGGAACAGGCAGGCCGGCTGGTTGGCGAGGTTACCCGGCTGGTGATCGTGCTCAGCGTGCCGCTGGCGATCGGGCTGTGCCTCGGCGCCCGGCCGATCGTGTCGCTGTTGTTCGAGCGCGGCCAGATTGGCCCCAGCGAGGTCGAGCGGATTGCGGCGCTCGCGCGAATCGCTTTCGCCGCGCTGCCGGCGCTGGTGTTGGTCGTGCTGGCGATGAGCGTCTTTCACGCCCAAAACAACACCCGGTTTCCGTTTGTCGTCAGCCTGGCGATGACCGGCCTGCACGTGGCCCTTTCGGCGGCGCTGCTGGCCATCTGGGGCGAAGCGGGATTGATGGCCGCCATCGTCGCGGTCGCCTGGCTACACTGGCTCATCCTGGCCGTGGGCCTGCGCCGCTCATATGGGATATCGATGTTGGGAACGAGCCCGGCATGGGGTAAAACGTCACTGGCACCTGCGCCGAAGACGACATGAATCGTTCACCGCACGACCGACTGACCATGCCTCGAAATAGTAAGCCGCTAGACATTCAAGGACGGGAACCGCTAATAGACGCTGATAAACGCTAATAACAGAAGAGAGGAAAAGAGGACTGCAACTATTGAAAAAACGCCAGCCTGCCCGGAATCTCAAACCCCCTCGGAATCTCAAATCCTCTGTTGAGCTTGATCGCGTGCTAGCAGTGTTTTTCTCCCAAGCCGCCACAGGAGCAGAGCAATACAATAATCATTACCCATCGTGTGTCTGTGAAAAGAGCGCGAAGGAAGCTGGGCGAGATCGGCGTTTCATCCCCGCGCAATCTAAACTGAATCATTAGCGTTTATCAGCGTAAATTAGCGGTTTTCTGTTTCCCATCCCACGAACAGTTACGACGACATGAACTACTACTTCATCACCGACAATCCCGAGATCGCCGGCTACGTTGATTCTTGCGGTGTCGAGCGGATTTTTATCGATCTGGAAATCCTCGGCAAGGCCGCTCGGCAGGGCGGACGCGACACGCTGATCTCGCGCCACCGCGCCGAGAACATTGCCCCGGTCAAACGATCGCTCAATGCGGCAAAACTGTTGGTCCGCGTCAATCCGCTCAATGAAGGCACGCCCCGGGAAGTCGACGCCGCGATTGCCGCGGGCGCCGATTTTCTGATGCTGCCGATGTTTCGCTCGGCCGACGAGGTGCATCGCTTTTGCCGCTTCGTCGGCGGCCGGGCCGGAGTAATTCCGTTGGCCGAAACGGCCGCCGCGATTGCCGACGTCGAGCGACTGGTCCACGTCGAGGGCGTTTCGGAAATTCACGTCGGGCTGAACGATCTGCACCTCGACTTGGGCCTGACGTTCATGTTTCAGACGATGGCCGACGGCACGGTCGATCGCGTGGCCGAGTGTTGTCGCGACGCCGGAATTCCGTTTGGTGTCGGCGGCATCTCGTCGGTCGGCCAGGGCCTCGTGCCCGGCGAAATGGTGCTGGCCGAACACCGGCGGATCGGCTCGACTGCGACGATCCTCGCGCGCACCTTTCACCAAAAAGCAACCAGCCTTGCCGATTTGCAAGCCAAGGTCGATTTTCCGGCGGAGCTGGCCAAGCTGCGCGCCGCCTGGGAGGAACTGGCCGTGCGAACGGATGAACAGATCGAGACGGATCACCAGGAGTTTTGCAAAGCCGTATCGCAGGTCGTGGCGAAGATCGCGTGAGCGTCGTTTTAGCTTTTAGCTGTTGAATCTCGCGCTCGTTTAACGGCAAGCCGCAGGAGCCTGTGTTTTGGATGGACGCTTGGCCGAGAAACGCAGTCGCCTGCGGCTTGCCGTTAAACGAAAGAACCCAGCAAGGAACCCACTTATGTGCGGAATCATCGGAGGATTCGATCGCGATGGCCGCCCGTTTGGCCGGGCGCTGGCCGAGGCGGCTTGCGCGCGGATGGCGCATCGCGGACCGGACGATCAGGGCTATCTGGAAGCCGACGGCATGTTGATCGGCAATCGGCGGCTGTCGATTCTCGATCTGACGGACGGCCATCAACCGATGCTCTCGGACGATGGGCAGATCGCGGTGGTGCAAAACGGCGAGATCTACAACTTTGTCGAACTGGCCAAGGATCTGCCCTGCCGAACGAATTGCGACACCGAAGTGATCTTGCGGCTGTACGAGCGCGACGGCGAAGACTTCGTGCGGCATCTGAACGGCATGTTCGCCATCGCCATTATGGATCGCCGCCGCGGCAGGCTGCTGCTGTATCGCGACCGCGTCGGCCAAAAACCGCTGTATGTTTACGACGACGGTCGGCGAATGCTGTTCGCCTCGGAGATTAAATCGTTGCTGGCCGCCGGCATTCCGGCCGAGCAAGATTGGACGGCGCTCGACGCCTATCTGACCTACAATTTCGTTCCGCCGCCGCTGACGCTGTTCAAAAACGTGCGGCATCTGATGCCCGGCCAGATGCTGGTGATCGACCAAAGCGGCGTGCGCGAGCGGGCCTGGTGGCGACTGGCCGAGGCACCGGCGGAAAACCGCAACGAAAGTGACTGGTGCGACCAAATCATTGACACACTCAGCGACGCGGTTCGTTTGCGGCTGCGCAGCGACGTGCCGCTCGGCGCGTTTCTGTCCGGCGGCATCGATAGCTCGTCGGTCGTGCGGGCGATGAGCGATCAACTGCCGCATCCGGTCAAGACGTTCTGCATCGGATTCGATGACGCCCGGTTCGACGAATCGCCCTACGCCGCGCAGGTCGCCGAGCTATGCGGCAGCGAGCATACTTGCGAGATGATGCAGCCCGACTTGACCGGCTCCTGGCCGCTGACGGTTTATCACAACGATCAGCCGCACGGCGACGTGTCGTTTATGCCGACCTATTGGGTCAGCAAAATCGCGCGGCGAGACGTCACCGTGGTGCTGACCGGCGATGGAGGCGATGAGCTATTCGCCGGCTACGATGTCCACCGGCGATTTTTCGCGTCGAGCGATCCGGCCTGGTCGCAGGCCGAGTTCGAGCGGGCCTATGTGCGAGCGATCAGCCTTTGCACGCCGGAAGAAAAGCAGGGCCTATTGACGACGGAAGCAGCGCGGCACATTGGCGACGCAGACGCCTTTGCTTTCGCCGCGCCGCACTTCGCCGAACTATGCCATCACGACCGCATCACGCAGGCCCTGGGGCTCGACGTCAAGCTGCTGCTGCCCGGCAACAATCTGGTCAAACCCGACAAGATGGCGATGGCCGTTTCGCTGGAACCGCGGGCGCCGCTGCTGGACTACCGCATGGTCGAGTTGGCGTTCCGCATCCCAGGAACGCTGAAGCTGCGGGGCGGCGTGACCAAATGGATATTCAAGCGGGCCTGCGAGCGTATCTTGCCCCGTGAGATCATCTATCGCAAAAAGCAAATGTTTACCGTGCCGATTGGCGAATGGTTCAAGGGGCCGCTGCTGCCGTTCGTCCGCGAGGCGCTGCTATCGAGGCGCTCGACCGATCGTGGCATCTTCGAGCCGTCGCGGGTAGCGGAAATGATCGACGACCACGCCGCCGGCAAAGCCAATCATACGCGACCGCTGCGGGCCATGATCGCCCTGGAGCTTTGGCAGCGCATGTTCATCGACGTTCAGTTCGATCATGCGCCGACCTACGCTGAACTCGACATGCAAGGACCAAACCACTCTGTCGTGAGAGCCGCGTAGGGTGGACACTGCCGACCGAAAGAAAAAAGCACGAAGCACGAAATCCTAAACAAATCAGAAACCCAAAATTCAAAATCCGAACTTTCGATATTTGAATTTCTGATTTGTTTCGGATTTCGGATTTCGTGCTTCATTTCCTCTGGACAACATCTCAAGCCAACAAATTCATGTCAAACGAACCGATCAAAACGACTCCCGTTGGCGCCCACCTGACCGATGCCCTGCGACCATCGCTGCATGGGCCGCACGCGCAGCTCCGACGGCGGCGGTTTCGTTGGCTGCCGATGACGGTGGCCCGTCCGTGCTACGGTTACCGTCTGAAACGGCCGCTCGACATGCTCGCTGCTGTTGTGGCGATGGTGCTGCTCGCGCCGCTGCTGCTGCTCGTCGCCGTGGCGGTGTGGTCGACTTCCAAAGGCCCCGTGCTGTTCCGGCAGCGACGGCTGGGGATTCACGAACATCCCTTTTCGATCCTCAAGTTTCGCACTATGCGAGTTGATGCGATCGAGGTCGGCCCGGCCTTTACGTCTTCCGGCGATCCGCGAATCACGCCCGTCGGCAGGCTGCTGCGGCTGACCAGCCTCGACGAGCTGCCGCAACTATTCAACGTGCTGCTGGGCGACATGAGCCTCATCGGGCCGCGTCCTTACGTCGGTTTCGAGTTGGACGACTGCACGACCACGCAGCGGGCTCAGCGGTCCAGTGTGCGGCCCGGCATTTCCGGCTTGGCGCAAGTCAGCGGTCGCAGCAGCGGCTCGCAAGCCAAATCGATCCGCTACGATCTGGATTACACCGAGCGCTGCAGCCTCGCGCTCGATCTGCGCTTGGCGCTTCGCACGGCGATGTCGGTTCTCTTGCGCCAGGGCGCAAACTAGGCTCGGTCTCGAAGCATCAGCCGCGACGCGTTAGCGTCCGGTTCCGTGGGTCGATATGCCGCACAAAACCGAGGGCTAACGCCCAGCGGCTGATGAGAAACACGAATCCAATGTGTTTTGAGACAGAGGCTAGCATCGGTTGCCGCGCTTGCTAATTGACGAAGCGGCCCCCTTTGCGTTCTAATAGACGAATCCTGTCTTCCCTTGCAGAGTCTGTCACGATGCGCGTGCTACTGAAAATTACTTCCGGCCCCCAAGACGGGACGAACACGCTGCTCGGAGCAAACAAGCTCGTGCGGGTCGGAAGGTCGGATTGGGCCGACATAACCTGCGCGAATGATGAGGAAATGTCCAAGCTCCATTTTCAAATCGAAACGGACCATCTGGCCGTTTACCTCAAGGATCTTAACAGCAGCAACGGAACGCTGCTCAACGACGCACCGGTTGGCGATGTATGCGTCGTGCGCGATCGAGATCGAATTCTTGCCGGCCAAACGGAGTTTGAAGTACACGTCGACGGCGATTCACCGGAGGAGGCCGAGCGACTCCGGGCCGAGAGCGCCGCGGCCGACCGCGCCGCGGACCAAGGCAACCAATTGGAGGAGGGCGCGTTGTTGTATGGGCCAACGTACTCGGCAGAGGTTTGTGAGTCGGGATTGACCTTATTTCGCGGCGGCGATTTTGGCGACGATCGACAACCGAGCTGCCCATCGCTGTTGGCCGGCGTGCTGTCAAAACAGATTCCGCTAACGCTCGTTCTGCACTACGGCAAGATCGGAGTGCCCCCTCCGCCCGAGGCGGTGCCGCTTTTTGACTGGTTGCCTGAGCCGGTCGCGGCCGAGAATTCGCCGTGGATCATCAAGGCCGAGCTTGTGAGCGACGTCGCGGAGTTGATCGATGAGGCCTGGGATCACGATGCTCTGCTATGCCTGTATTCTCGCGAAGACTCCGAGGACTTGGTCGCACATCTGCGCCGGGCTGTGCGTTTCAATTCGCAAGGATTAACTTCCCAGGGTGAACGCCAACTGCTGGGATACTGTTGGCCGAGCGTGTTGTCGCAGCTCCTCGCCTTTCGCAGCGCCGATTTTGTGGGGCGATTGCTGGCCACCATCGATGCGGTGCTGATGGAATTGCCTGACCTGCCGGGGTCTTGGCAGATCCTTTCCACAGCGGACTTCGGCGCCACGCTCGAAGAAGCCGGCCTGGAAGAACTCCTGCCAACTGTGGCGGAAGAAACGGGCGAGACAAGTGAGTCGGACGAACTCTAATGTTTCGGGCCGTTAGTAAATCCACTCGACGCCGAAATACGGCGTCACACCGGGAGACAGGGCTGGTGCGTCGAGAAACCCGTTACCGGCTTGCAGTCTCAAATCGAGGTGTTCGAGATAATTCTCGTCGAACAGGTTTTCTATCCCCGCGATGATCGAGAATTCGTCGCCGAGATTCCAATAGCTACGTAAATGAACGACCGTAAAGCCGGGTGTAAATGTTTCCAGCGGAATAAAACCGGACGAATCGATGTTCCGCAATGGGGCCAGGCGGTTCTGCCGATGGACGATGCGAGCGAATAGCTCGACGCCCCAAACCCCTCCGCCTGTTTCATCGTGAAGTCGGACACCGGCACGGCCTTCCAGCGGCGAAATGCCGATGATCGGGGCGTTGACCTCGCGGTCTCTCCCGTCGAGGTAGGTCGCCCCGGCGAAAAGAGTCCAACGCGAGTTGACGTCGACCTCGATCGACGCGTCGGCACCGGTTATGGTCGCCATGTCGGCGTTCGTAAACCGCATCAGACGCGCGCCGGTCAGGCCGGTGATTTCGTTGCCCCGATAGGTGACGTAATCTTTGATCCAAGAGTGAAAGCCGCGCAAACGAACTCGTGCACAATCGGTTTCCACGTCCAACCCGAGGTCGATCTGCCAAAGTCGCTCTTTGCGGAGCGTCGGATCTCCGATCACCCGGCTGAAGCCGCTCTGGGCGACCGCGAGAAACGCACCATCGGCATAGCGCTCCGTCAGCGTGGGCGCGCGTTCGGCATAGCCATAACCGAAACGCAACGTCCGGTAGTCATCCAATATGAGGACGTTGTCGACGAAGGCCGCCGCCAACACGTCGCTTTGGTCCAAGCTGTCTGGTTGACCGGGCAGTGCAGAGCCGCTGCCTGGACCGCCGCCGCTGTCGAGCAGTTCGCTGGCGCGGGCGTTCGTTCTCACGTAGTCGACGCGCGACCCGATCGTCGTGGTCAAGCATTCGCTGATCGGCAGCGACAGTTCCGCGAACAATCCGGGGTCGTTAAGGCTTGCTCTGGGCAGATTGCTATCGATTTGAGTTGAGTCGTCAAGAATGAAGTTTTCGCGAATCCGCTGAGTGACGTACCGCATGTCGGTCCCCAGCATCAACCGCGGCTCGCCGACTTCACCGAAGGTGACGGTCGCGCGACCGCCGGTCGAGGCCACGTGACCTCCCGTCGTTCCGCTGAAATCCGGATTTTCGAGCGGAGACTGCCCCGTACTCAAGGCCAGGTTGACGCGCTGCACGACCTGGAAATAGGACTCCGAACGGTCGGGCGTGCTGCCATTAAAGCGCGTCCGGTTGTGCCAGGTTTCCAACGCTAACCGATTCCACGGGCCGGCCGGGGCCGTGTCAACCAACGACAGAGTGAATCCGTCCGTGCCAAGAAAATCGGTGTTGAAAAACTGACCGGCCATTTCGGTGTCGGTTTGGTCCAATCGAAGGTAGGAGAATTCGACAGTCTGACAGGGATTGATGTCGTAGCCGATCTTCGTGTAGAAGTTGCGGCTGTTATACCCCGAGGGGATTTTTTGGCCCGAGCCGCTGTCGTAGTCCACTCCAACACGATGCCCGTAAGAAAAAATGAATCCCCAATTCTCGTCGCCCGCGTAAATCGTGTCATACCCATAAATCTGGTCGCCGTTTTCCCGATAGTTGACGCCCACGCGCATGTGCGTCTCGACTCCGTAGTCGTATCGCGGCGTGCCTCTCAAGTCGACGTCGATAAAACTGAATCCCGGTCCGTAATTTACTGCGTAAGGCCCATCGACAACTCTGATGCCACCAACCAAATTGGGATCGAGCTTGCCCATCACCGTATCAAGATCTAGGCGGGCTGGCAGCCAAAACGCACCTTCCGAATGCGAATAGATCTGGGCAACGTGGTAACCGCGAACATGAGGATCTATCGTGATCGGAGAGCGCCGCTGCAGGCGCACTGAAGGTTCTGTTTCCGCGATGGCTTCCGTGGGGGTTGGTGCAGGGATGTACCGCGGGATTTCGATTTTGTCTTCGATACTTACGCGTAATCTTCGAGAATCCTCCTCGTCATCCTCATCAACAGACGACCTCAAACGCCGGTCTGTGTCCTCGTTGTATACCCTTGGTTGGAACGACCGTGACTGGAAAAATGCAAATTGAAAGGCACTGCCGAAAATGCTCGTATTAGCGGGATCTCGAAGCGTAGGCTCGTCGTCCGAGGTCGCAGACTGCTTTCGATCGTCGGATTCTTCCGAAGATACCGTTTCCTCCGCTGAGGACGCTACGCCATCATTCGTACCAAGACCACGAAACCAATTTGCGACCGCGAAAAGTTCCTCCAGTCGTTCCGCGCGGCTACTCATGGGAGAGAAAACTATCCCCAAAATGAGCAGAACAACGGCAGCGGCTGTCTTGCGGTGACGCATATCAACCCTCTATTGGAACCTAACTCGTTCCGTGGAAGCCAAACGAGAGCATGGCGTGGCCGATGCCGACCGCGAAAACCGAGCGCATCGACGTCGATCATGTAGCTCGCAGAAGCAGCATAGTCAGCGCCGAACGGGCGTATCGTCAGGCTGCCCAGCGCGGCAAACGCCTACGTCCGCTATCTTCGGCATATACGCAAGACGTACTTTACCTTTCGTATTCCACACAAATGATCGAAAGCGAAGCTCGCGGATAATAGCGCCAGGCCGGACCGCTGGCTTCGGCACAACTCCCAGCCATGAAACGCCTTAGCGATTCGTGCCAGCAGCTCTATCCCGGATTATTCTTGAACGTCGCGGTATTCTTGCCAGCTCGTTTCTGGTTTTCCCGCTGCGTCGACGATACGAAAAACTGTCTGTCAATCAGCCGCGGGGCGCTAGCCCCCGGTTCATACAGATTGCGGCAAGAACCGGGGGCTAGCGCCCCGCGGCTGATGAATTATTCGGTCGAGCCGGGGGCAAGATAGTTTAGCCAGTTCGCTTCATCCGGTCTTATCAGATCGTTCTTCTTGCGCGCCTTGAGCCACTCAACGGCCTTTGCTTTGGCTTCCAGCAACGGCTGACGGTGCCGCCGCACCTGTTCCGCCTGTTCAGGATCGCGGCTTGCCGTGGTGTAGAATACCCAGGCGTAGTTGGTTCTGAATGCGAATTCCCTATTGCCCATATTCAACTCGCGTAAGAATTCCTTCTTGCCTGCAACGAAAACCATTGCCGATTCGATGTTCTTCAAGATATTCACATGGATTGCCACTTTTTCAGCGACGGTGGGCTTATCCCCTCCTTGTTTTCCCCACAGGATGTCGCAACTCCAAGTGTCCGCTTCCGCCAATTTGGCATCGAATTTTCGCCTTGGGCTTGATTCGTCGTTGCATTGTTCTGCGATTCTCCAGGCGGCCTTGCTCGCCGCTCTGTACCATAAATGATGCTTCCGCCATTCATCCTTCCCGTTGGTTCCGTCATCGTTCGTTTTTTCGATATGCAAGGCGGGATACGCCACAACCTCGATCAGCGCCCGGAAATAATGAACTGGAAGATCGACGTCAGAATTCTCCAACACATCGGTGCCCGGAAGCGCGGCACGGTAGGCCTCGATCGCCTTGGACAGATCCCCATTTCGACGATGCACTTTCGCACGGACTCGCTGCGCGGCAACGTAGAACTGTGTGCCCTTGTAATCCTCGCCAGATTCCTGCATTTCTTTAATCAATCCGTCGGCATATTTGAGCGCGTTGGCGTTGTTTTTATCGTTGCTGATTTTGTCTCTATGCTTGCGACTGTATCGACGCTGTGCCTCTTCAGCCCGGTCAAGTAGACATCTCCAGCGACCGGGCGTTCCATTGGCAAGTTGTAGAATCGAGTCAGCGAAATTCTTGTCTACCAATTGGTCCACTCTTGCCATCTCGACTTCGCCAGCGTCTTTGGAGATGGCCTGAAGACGCAGCGCCCGAGCGTGCCACAACGCGGCTTCGGCCTTCGACTCGCCGAGGAGGCCGTTGAACGCATCTTCGAGGTCAATGATGGCTTTGCCCACGAGTCTGTTTCTCTCAACATCGTCGTCAGTCCTCTCGGCCCAGCGGAGTTGACAACGCCCTCGATCGAGCTTGTGCTGTAGATCGTAGCGGTTTTCAGAGATCGCTTTGTCGAAACTTTTCACGGAACTGCTGAAGTTCGTCTGGCGATTCACATGGGCGAAATAAGCCAGGTCTTCTAGGGCATGTCCCAAAGCCTGGAAGGCCCAGTCTTTATGTTTTCCGTCCTCGTCCTCGGTGGCCTTCATTGCGGCATCTCTTGACTTCTCAAAATAGACTTGCCACGCGCGCTCCTGCTTGCTCTCCTTGTCGAAGTTGCCCAAATCCAAATAAGTTGCGGCCCGACCGATCAGAAACTCCGCTTGGCCTCTGGCCGTCACGAGCGGTTCCGGTATCGCCTGGTCAAAACTGTCGCGGGCCTGTTTCAGAAGTTTTACACGCTGCTTTCGATCCAATTGCTCTCGCGACTCGTTCAGATAGGCTTCTCCGTCCAGATAGGCCGCCGTTCGTCGGTCCCCTCCCAACTCTCGGGCAAGTTTTGCATCAGCTCGGATCTTCTCGTACTCGACGAGCTTTCCCCTTGTTTTGGTCCGCGCGCGGCCACGATTGAGATAGTATTTCGCTTTCGCTTTCTTCTCGGTTTGATCGTCCAGCAGCTCGATGGCACCGCTGTACATGTCAATCGCCCCTTCCATGAATGATTGGGACGACGATTCCAATCCCCAGGCTCCCTCTTTCCAACTCTTACGGCTCCTAGCATGCGTGAGCAACAGGTCGCCGGCGGAACCATAAAACTCGGCAAGAACGGGGCCAATCTTCTCGGAGCCGTCCCTCTGAAGTGTTCTTGCCACTTGAATCGCCGGACCAATAACAAACTTTGACAGATCGATCGCCTTCTTTTCGTCGTTCGCTTTCCCCCTGGTTGCTCCCAGCACATTGAGGTAACACGCGAGCATGACGCGATGGTCAATTCTCCGACGTCCGCTCCTATTTTCCGGGCTGGCGTAGATGTATTGAACGCGAAGCCGATCGATTTTCGTGAGAGTGCTTGGTGTTTCTTCCCCCAACAACCCCTCCATCGCCACGCCCAACAGGTCATTTTGGTGCCCCGACGGCACGGAATGCCATTTCTCGGCAAAGACATACTCCAAGTCCAGATCAAGGTCTTCGCCTGTAGGATTCGCGCCGGCTCGCTCAAACAGCGATCTGGCGGCCTGCACCAACTTATAGGCCCGATTGGCGTTTTCATCCGCCCGGGAGTTGTACGGCGTTTTGATCACTTCAGAAAGGCTTATCGACGAATCGCTGCGGCGCAATGCTTTCGCCTCTTCAACGAGAATGGCGATCGTGTTCTTGGCGCGTTGTTTCGATGACCCGCCGAGGATCTGTTTCTTGTCCGAGAGAAGTTCAGCCAACCGATTGATGTCTTCGGTTTTTTGCAGCGCATTGGCCAGACGCTGCCGACATCGTGCCCTAACGTAAAGTTGGTAGGATTCCTCATCTCCTCCTCGCTCTGTCCTCGGAAGTTGGTCGAGCGCCTGCTTGATGGGGCGCTCGTCGCCTTTTTTGGTCGTTTCGACCACGGCTTCGGCGTAGTAGTAGTCGACGAGCGAATTTGACAGCTTGTCGAATGCGTATCTGGCATCCAGTTCCCGAAACGCCTGACACTCTTTCTTTAATTCCTCAAAATCCCGGATCGTTTCCGCTGTGCCAGCTAGAATCGCAATTTTGCTTATCAGCAGTTCGGCGTGATTACGGTAAATCGGCTTCTGCGGATCGTTGCTGGCCAACTGCTTGACCAGCAAAATCGCCGGCTCAAGCTGCTTTAGGTTCTTCGACTCGATCGCCGCGTCCGCAAGTTTCGCACTCACCAACCCATAATATGTTTTGGCTATGTCCTCAACGGCACTGCTGACTTCTTTCTCAGCCTTCTTAACTGCCTGGGGATCATCGGAATCGATGCCCGCAATCTTGACGCTGAGGCGAACGAGGAAGCCCGCTGGATTGCGGAGAATATCCGCCGTGCTCGCCAATTGACTCAACTCTTCCGCAGCGCTTGCCAGCTTCGCGGCGTCGCGGTATATTTTCGCCGCGTCCTCGTATTCCTTCTCTTTGTCCTGTTTGAACTGTTGGTCGGCCAATTCGCGGAGCAAGCCGGCAAGCTGCTCTTGCTCCCAGGCAACCCCCTTCAATTTACTTTCTTTCAGCTCTACGGCATCCTGAATCAACGCAGCGTTGTACAATGTCGCAAATGTTTCGAGCCGCGCATTGTTCTCCGGTTCGCGTTCTTCTTGCAAGGGCGTAAGAATATCGATCACCGTTTGGATGACGCTCTCGGGCGGATCGAGCTTCTGCTTGCCAGGATCGGCGAGCGCGCTGAGCGCACGCTCCAAGTCGCGCAGTGCAACAGCCAGTTCTTCCCGTTTGGATTCATCGCGCTGGGCCAGCCGCGCCCGGGCCCTGGCGAGCCCGAGCAGCGTTCGTAGTGCTAGTGGCGCATTAGCGTCCTGCTCCAACTCGTCTTTCGCCTTGTGGAAATCGTTCACCGATTCCTGGATCTTGTCATTGCGTGCTAGCTTTGCTTCCCCGGAGAAAATGAACTCCAGTGCCCCATGCGGAATCTGACTTGCTATCTCGGCTGCGATGTCCTTCACCGTCGAATCCGAATCGTTTTCAAACTGATTTAGGAACTCTTTGCAGCGAACCTGCAACGCCAAGTAGAGGTCGGTGGCCGTGCTGTTATTGACGTCGATCACCGCACCAGGCTCGATCCTGATCTGGCCCCACTTGGCTGTAATGACCGTTTTCCAGGCGATGCGAATTTCTTCGTCAAGCCTCGCTTCGTCGGAATCCCGCAACCACTCCTTATTCTCTTCGTTCTGCAACAGCAACATAGCCTCACGATACCCGCCGTCATTCTTGTCTTCGGTTTCGTGCTGAATCTCATGCTCTAGCTGCAATAGTTTCTCTTTGTACTGGAGTTCGTTATCATCGCTGTCGGCAATTCGCTGGTAGGCCTCATAAACAGCGGCTCCCGCGCCGCCTAACAGCAAGAGGCAAAACGACATTACGACCAACTGCTTCAGCAAAGACGACTTTTTCACCTCGACCGGCGGAGCGACGACGGCCGGAGGCTCGTACTCGCAGGCAACGTGCAGCGCTTCGACGAAATCGTGGCACGATCGATAGCGGTGCTTGGGCTTGGTCGAGGTGGCCTTGCGAATCACGTGGGCTTCGGCCTCGTCCAGACCGCCCAGATCCCACACCTGGGCTGGTGAAGGAATCGGAACAGGAAAATCGCCGTCCGATTCCCGAGTGTCTTGGATTATTTCGGTATCGCGGACTTCGCCCTGTTCGATGCGGGTTTGCTGGTCGATTTGACGGGGCGCCGCCAGCGTCTTGCTCGACTGCTTCTTGGCACGCGCCGCTGCGCCAGTGACGTCATTCGGCGGCAGGCTCGATGGCAGGCTCGATGGCGCCGCGCCGGGAGATTTCCAATCGTCCGACGGAGCATCTCCACCGGCCCGGCGGCCCGTCCTCAATTCAACGTAGGTCGCCGCCAGAGCATACTGATCTGTGTAGAGGGTGATCTGTCCCCCGAACACTTCCGGCGCGGCGGCCGAGGCGGCCTGGGCAGCCAGCGATGGATCGACCGCGACGCGGCTGCCGAAGAGCACTCGGGCGTTTGCGAAATCGGCAAGCCGCACGGTATCGCCGACGAGAACGAAGTTTTCCGGACACAGGTCGACGTGCTGAACGGCAGCTTTCTTGCCGCCCACGTCGTGCTGGCGTTGGTTGAGAAAATCAACAGCAGCCGCCATCTGCGGCATGTAACCCAGCAACTCCTGATGTGCAATTCCGCCTCCCTTGCACTCGCCAAGTCGGGCCGCGAGTGTGACACCGCCCGAGCGACGCTCGGCGACGACGACGCGATGCGGTGGAGCGCCGCTGGTTCGTTTGGCCTCATCGAAGGAGAGCACGTCGCCATCTTCATCGAGCAGCCAATGGGCTTGCACATCACAGATATTTTCGTGCCGCGTCGATTGCACCAGACCAAGAGCGGCCAAATCGCTCAGGCTACGAGAGGTGTCCCAATTGCGGATGATGATCGTGCTGGGGCCTCCGCCGGGCGCTTCGGCCTCCCAGACTTCTTCGCCAGGGCGCTGTTGCAGCCGCTCACGCAGACGATAACCGTGTCCGATTTCCCTCCATCGGTTTGGATCCTCGGGCTCGGCGGGCTCCAGCGGACAAGCTGCTCGCAGCGCCCTGACCATTTCCGCGGTCGACTTGAAACGATCCGCCGGATCAAGCGACGTGGCCTTCGCGACGACGCGCCGTTCTTTCGTCGCAAGCAGCTTCAATTCCAGCTGACCGAGCGTATGTGCCAGGGCCACTTTCACCGGCGACGTCACATCCTCGGCAAACGGCAGGTCTCCGGTGCGCAGCTCGAAATAGCTAATGGCCAGCGAGTATTGATCCGAACTGCCGCTGGGGCGTTGACCATCGAGATACTCGGGCGAAGCGTAGGCGGGAGATGCCGCGAGCGACGACGTGCGCACATCGTCCAAGGCGCGCGCCAGCCCCATGTCACAAATCTGCACCACGCCCCCGACGATCATGATGTTCGATGGCTTGACGTCGCAGTGAATGATGTTGCAGGTGGGACCGTTGAGATAGTCGATGGCCGCAGCCGCTTGATCCATGTAGTCCAACAATTCGCCGGGTGGGATCTTGTCCGATTCGCCGGCCACTTTGCATTCCTCGAGGCGCTCCTCCAAGGAGAGATGGCCAAGCCCCATGGCAATGACGAGGCACGAAGCCTTTTGCGAACGCGCTTGGATCTCGACGGTGTTGCGAATCGACGATCTTGACTCCTCAGACGGATCTTCGTTGATCGATTCGTCCGTGCCGAGCACTTGCAGATCCTCGTCCAGCAGCCAGAAGGCGAAAAGTGGGATCAAGTTCGGATGCTGGACCTTCTTGAGACGCTGCAGCGCCCGCAGCTCCTTGAATCCCTTCCGCTCCCCCAAATCGATGACTTTGATGGCGACTTCAATTCCGCCCGGTCCGGTGGCCTTGAAAACCTTGCCGAAGCCTCCTCCGCCCAGATAAGACTTGAACCGGTAACCCTCAATGGGGCAATTGACGGAAACCTCCTCCCCCTTCGGCTTCTCGGCGAAACGCGACACCTCAAAAAGAAACTGAGCGGCTCGCATGGTCGGCCCATTCGTTTAGAAGGAGCAGGGTATAACGCCCCCGATATGGGGCAATCCCATCGTGGCGATCCGGCCACGGGAGCGTCTGCCTACAACCACCCCTCGGCGATTGAGCGGTGCGTGGCGGTCAACGATTCCTTCCCCTCCCACGATACAAGTCAACTCGATCCAGTGCAAGCTGCTGGCTGAGCTCTGATGGCAGGGAAATTTGCCGAGCGACCCGCAACGGGCCTTTGCGAGCACTCTGGCGGCCGGACACGCCGATCGCAAACTACCTAGTCCGTTGAATTCGGCGTTTATTGCTTGATTTACTCACTAATCCTATGTACCGTAGAACTCGTATGCTGCGTATTTTACTCATATTGAAATAACCCCTCGATTAGTTATTGTTGCATAACTCGACGTGGGCATTCACGCTTTCGCCGGGATACGTGGCCAAAGCAGCCAGGAGATCACACCATGATTCGCCAGAAATCCGCCAAGCGTGAGATGTTTTTCAGTCTGCTACGGCCGCCGCAACGTCACGCAGCACGCGGCGCTTATCGTCACAGCACCAAGCTTCGCATCGAGCCGCTTGAGGCTCGAAGGTTGTTGGCGGTGGTCGATTTGACCGCCGCTGGCGTTCTCACGTACACCGGTGATGCGGACGTGAACCAATTAACGATCTCGGTTGCCGGAGACGTTTACACTTTAATACCTGGACCCTTAGAGGTGATCAGCGTTAACAACGACGATTCAGGAACCGCCATGGGCGGTGGAATGGCAGGCGTACCTCTGACGATCGGGATGGTCGCGGCGGACATCACGAGCATTCAAGTCAACATGGAGACCAATAACGACTCGGTAACTGTCGCATCGTCTGATGATCCCCTCGGGTTCGATGGCGGCGACGGCGACGACACGTTGATCGGCCCGGACGCCGCCAGCACCTGGGCGATCAACGCGGCGAACGGAGGTAATCTTGCCGGATCGGTAACGGTGAGTTTTTCGGACGTCGAGAACGTCACGGGCGGAACTGGAACCGACGACTTCACTTTCGCCAATGCCGGCAGCCTGACCGGAGCCGTTGATGGCGGAGCGGGAACTGACACACTCATCGGAGACGACGACGGCAATGTGTTTACGGTCACCGCTGCGAATGAAGGAACTCTGGCTGGCAAGACCAGTGGGTTCAGCAACGTCGAGAATCTCACGGGTGGAGCCGCGACCGACGACTTCACCATCACGGCGGCCGGCAGCTTGACCGGCTCGATTGACGGCGGCAGTGGCGGGGCCAACTCGCTGACCAACGCCGGGGCCGGCAACACCTGGACCATCAGCGGCGCCAACAGCGGCACCGTGACCGACCTGGGCACCGGTTTTAGCAACATCGCCAGCCTGACCGGCGGAGTGGGCGAAGACGACTTCACCATCACGGCGGCCGGCAGCTTGACCGGCTCGATTGACGGCGGCAGTGGCGGAGCCAACTCGCTGACCAACGCCGGGGCCGGCAACACCTGGACCATCAGCGGCGCCAATGCCGGCAGCGTGACCGACGTGGGCACCGGCTTTAGCAACATCGCCAGCCTCACCGGCGGATCGGCCGAGGATGACTTCACCATCACGGCGGCCGGCAGCTTGACCGGCTCGATTGACGGCGGCAGTGGCGGAGCCAACTCGCTGACCAACGCCGGGCCGGGCAACACCTGGACCATCAGCGGCGCCAACGCCGGCAGCGTAACCGACCTGGGCACCGGTTTTAGCAACATCGCCAGCCTCACCGGAGGAATTGGCACCGATCTCTTCACGTTCCAAGACAGTTTTGGCGTAACCGGAAATGTCGATGGCGGCTTAGGCCAAGACCGACTCGACTACAGCCAATACACCACGACGAAAAACATTCTTCTAACGTCAATCGGCACGGCAGACGGCTACCAGGGCGAAGAGACGGCTAACCCGATGGGAATCGGTGGTACGTTCGACAATATCAACCAGATCACGGGCGGGATGGCAGGGAATGACGAGTTGACGGGCCTGGACACGGTTAATGACTGGGTCATCGACGAAGAAAACACATTGGGCGACAGCTATACGTCAACCGTTTCGATGAGGGTCTTGGCGTTCGAGGATTTCGAGATTCTCAACGGCAGAGATCAGGTCGACACGTTTCGCGTGGTCAGCACGGTCGACGACGGTCGGCCTCGAACGCTCAACGCGGCTGGCGACAATGACGCGTTCATTTTCTCCTCCGACGTCAGCAACCCGGCCTTGGGCAGTCTCGACAAGATCAATGAACGGGTCACCGTTGACGGCGGTGCGAATGGTGCGGGCATGCGCGATGTTATCGCCGGCGGAGACGTCGATGGGGCAACTCCTCCTGCTGTCTATACCTCGGGCTCCATGTTTGAGCCGTTTTCCGCGGCCCATCCGGGAGTCGGGATGACAAAGGAGATAGGTGATACGCTAAGCCTCCACGATGGCGGCGACAGCGATTCAAATCAATACGTCATCAATGCGTCCGCCTTCATTCGCACCTCGGCTTCGATGGTGCGCGTCGATCACACGACGATCGAAACGCTGAATCTATTTGGCGGCATGCAGCACGATGAGATCGTGCTCATCACGGACCCGCCGCTGCCGGACGTTGTGCTCGTGCATGGGGGAACGGGCGCGGACAACTGCATGAGAATTGAAGGCAGCGATCAAGTCGAGCACCTCACGATCGGTAACATCGCGCCCGGCCCGTCGCCGCGAAGCAACATCGAAGTCGCCAACATTCAGGATCTGCGAGTCAACGCCGGCGGCGGGGACGACGTCGTGCATGACGCGAGAAGCGGCCCAGGAACGAGAAGGTCGGTGATTGACGGCGGAGCGGGTGACGATATTCTCGTGGTTGACAGCGGCGACTCCGTGGCGCTGTTTGGAGGAGCCGGCAGAGATTTCCTGCGAGCTGGCGGCTCCGGCGTGCTCTTGCCCGATCACGACGCGCAGCTGAATCCCGTGGTATCTGATGGAGAGTTTATTCTAGCCACGGGCGGTAACTTTAGCGTGGCGTCGTTGGGCACGGATGTCTTTGTGGGCGGCATAACCGGCAAGCTCTTCGAGGAAAACATTCTCGAAAAGGATGTGATTTCCTGGTTGCAAGCGAGTTTTGAAACGGATATCTCCAAAATTCTGGCGCTGGTCAATCAGGTCGATTGCAGCCAGCCCGTTGCCGTTTCCGCGCCGGCGATGATGACCCTGTCGGCCACGGCGACGTCGATTGAATTGTCGTGGAACGACAGTAGCGGCGAGGACGGATATCGTGTTTATCAGTGGAATGGCGTTCATGGCGCGTTGATCGCCGACTTACCCGCCAATGCAACGAGCCACTTGGTCTTGGGACTGACGCCTGGGACAAACTACTGGTTCACTCTCGAAGCATACAATTCGTCTGGATTGGACTGGACGCCGTGGACCAGCACGGCGACTTTGCCCGCAGCGCCTGGCAGTCCGGACCCGCTGGCGATTGCGCCGTCGGACACGCAGGTGAGCCTGACGTGGAACGACGCCGGCAATCAGGACGGTTATCGCGTCTATCAGTGGAACGGCAGCCACGGCGTAGAGATCGCCGCTTTGCCGGCTGACGCGTCGGGCCACGTCGTTTCGGGTTTGTCGCCCAATACCTCTTATTTCTTTAGCATCGAGGCGTTCAACGTATCGGGGTCGGGCTGGGCGAATTGGAAGAACGTGACAACGCTCGCCGCGCCGGCGGTTCCTACTTCGCCAGCCCCGATTACGCTGGCGGGGGCAACTTCGACGAGCCTGGACATTGGTTGGACGGCCTCCGCCTTCGCCGATGGATATCGCGTCTTTCAATGGAACGGCAGTCAAGGTGTAGAAATTGCGTCGCTCGCCGCCAGTACGATCTCGCTTTCCATCGGCTCGCTCGCACCCAACACGGGTTACTGGTTCTCCGTCGAGGCGTTTAACTCGTCTGGTTCGAGGTATGCACCATGGACGACGTTCACCACGCTCGCCGCCTCAGATCCGTTGCCAGCGGCGGCGCCTTCTGCCGAGGGGAAATCTCGTCGGGCCAGCCGTTCGGCTCAAGACCTTGACGGAATCGATGCGATCGAGTCGGTCGAGGGAGACGACGTCCTGCTCGCCCGCGCTGTGGACGCCGTGTTTTCTCGCGGCACCCAGTTCGATCCAGCGGAGAATCGAATCGAGGACATCATCCGGCGCCTGGAAACGGAGGCACTCGAGGGCGACCAGACGAAAGACGCATACGAAGAGGCAGTTGACGAACTGCGAAGTTGATTCGTTGATATGCTTCCGCCACCAGCGACGCTGTCGTTACAGCAGCCGGTCGAGTTCCTCGACCAGGTCGGCGAAGTGATCTAGGGCCGTGTCGACGGGCGCTCGCTGCTGCATGTCGACGCCGGCGTCGCGCAATAGGTCCAGCGGGTATTTCGAGCAACCGCCTTTGAGGAAGCCGAGATAATCGTTTAGCTCCTGTTTGCCGCCGCTGGTGACGCGCTCGGACAGCGCGATGGCGGCCGACAGCCCGGTGGCGTATTTGTAAACGTAAAAGGCTCGGTAGAAGTGCGGAATGCGGAAACACTCCAGGGCCAAACAGTCATCGAGCGCGAAGTCGGGGCCAAAGTATTTCTTCAACAGGTCGAGATAGACGCTCTTGAAGCGATCGACCGTGAGCGGCTCGCCCGCCTCGGCCAGCTCGTGGGTGGTCTTCTCGAACTCGGCGAACATGGTCTGGCGGATGATCGTGCCGCGGATGGCGTCGATGTCGCGGTTGATGAGGAAGGCCCGCTGTCGGTCGCTGCCGGCCTTGTTCATCAAATGCCGGCTGAGCAGTTGTTCGTTGAAGGTGCTGGCCACCTCGGCGACGAAGATCGTGTAATCGTAATAGATGTACGGCTGGTGGCCGGCCGAGTAATAGCTGTGCATCGAATGGCCCGCCTCGTGGGCCAGCGTGAAGACGTGGTCGAGCACGTCCGGCTGATAATTCATCAGGATGTACGGGTCGGCGTCGAATGTTCCGCAACTGAACGCGCCGCTCTGTTTCGCCCGGCTGGGATAGCGATCGCACCAGCGGCCGGAGAGGCCTTTTTCGAGCACGCGGCAATACTCGCCGCCGAGCGGTTTAAGGGCGGCCATGATGACCTTGACCGCTTGCTTCCAGGTGTGCCGGGTTTCCAGCTCGCTGAGGATCGGCACGTAGGTATCGTACTGGTGAACGTCTTTGATCCGCATCTTCCGCCGCCGCAATTCGTAGTAACGATACAGGGCCGGCAGATGATCGTGGACCGAGGCGATCAGGTTATCGTAGACGCTTTGCGGGACGTTGTCGGCGTACAGGGCTTTTTGCAGGGCGCTGTCGTAACCGCGTGCCTTGGCGCCAAACACGTCGCGCTGGATCGAGCCGTTGAGCGTGGCGGCCAGCGTGTTTTCGTGGGCGGAAAACTGCTCGTAGTATTGATCGAAGGCGGCTTTGCGGACCGTGCGTTTGGGCGAATGCAAAAAGGCCGCGAAGCTGGAGTGTCCCAGTTCGATCTGTTCACCTTTTTCGTTCTTGATCGAGCCGAATTTTAGATCGGCGTCGTTGAGTTGGCGAAAGATTTGCCCGCTGGCGGCGGCCATTTCGCTCTGCATGGCCAGCAGGTTTTCTTCTTTTTTCGAGAGCGTGTGTTTTTTGTAACGGAGCGTTCGCTCCAGCAGCAGGCGGTATGCGGCCAGCGGCTTAGATGCCAGTAACTTTTTCATTTTCGCGGCCGGGATGGCCATGATCTCGGGGCGGATGAAGCTGGCGGCCTGAGCAGCGCGGCTGGCGGCGTTTTGGAATCGGCCGGCCATCCGCTGATAGTTGCTGTTGGCCGTGTCTTCGGTCGTCTTGAGCATGGCGTAGGTGCCGACGCGCTCGGCCTGGCGGTCGAATTCGGCGTCGAACTTCAGACAGGCGGCCAGCGATGCCGGGCTGTTGCCCAGGGTGCCACGGTATTTTTCATATTGCCCGATGCGCTTTTCCCAACGCTTGAAGGCCTTTTCCCATTGGGCGTCGGAGGGGAACAAGCTGGAGAGATCCCAGGTGTCGGACGGTTTGACTTTGCTGCGGGGTGGGAGTTGTTTGATCTTGGACATGGAGAGAGTTTGCTGAATGGGTGGAAGATTGCGCGAACCCCTGGCCTTCCGGCCAGGGCTAGGGGTTATTTGCGAGGGCGGCGTTTACCAGCGCAATAGCGTGGTGCCCCAGGCCAGCCCGGCGCCGAAGCCGCTGAGGAGTACGAGGCCACCGCGCCGGAGCAGGCCCTTCTCGTTGGCTTCGTCGAGGGCCAAAGGAATTGAGGCGGCCGAGGTGTTGCCGTAGCGGGTGACGTTGATGATCAGTTTTTCGTCGGGAATGTTCAGGTCGGCGGCGGCGGCTTCGATGATGCGTTTGTTAGCCTGGTGGAAGATGACGGCGTCGATCTCGTCGATCGTGACGCCCGCGTGGTCGAGCACGTCGGTGATCGTGTCGTGCAGCAGTCGGATGGCCCACTTGAAAACAGGCCGGCCGTCCATTCGCAAGAAGTGCAGGTTGTCGCGCATTGCCTCGGCGCTGGGCGGCAGCCGCGATCCGCCCATCGGCCGGCACAACAACTCCGCTCCCGATCCGTCGGCGCCCAGCGTGTAGGAAACGACGCCCTGGTCTTCGTCGCCGGCGGCCAGCAACACCGCTCCGGCCCCGTCGCCGAATAGCGGATAGGTCTTCTTGTCGGCTGGATTGCAGACCCGTGAGTTCATGTCGGCGCCGATCACCAGGGCCATCTGGCTACAGCCCGTTTTGACGAACTGCATGGCGGTGATCATCGCGTAGACGAAGCCGGCGCAGGCCGCCTGTACGTCCATCGCCGGGGCGACAATGCCCAGCCGATCCTGCACGATGCAGGCGGTGGCCGGCATCGGCATGTCAGGCGTGAAGGTTCCCAGCAGCAGCAGATCGATGTCGGCGGCCGTGACTCCGGCGCTTTCCATCACGCGCTTTGAAGCTTCAATCGCCATGTCGCTGGTGGCCATCTCCGGCGGTGCGTGGCGACGTTCGAGGATGCCGGTCCGCTGGCGAATCCAATCGGCGTCGTAGCCGAGCTTGGCCAAGTCTTCGTTGCGCACGATCTGCTCGGGCACGAAGCTGCCGGTGGCAATTATCTTCACGCCGAGAAGTTTTCGCAGCGGAGATCGTGACGTTTTGGGGACCGCGTGGGCCATAATCGTAGGGTGGGCAGCGCCCACCTGGTTAGAGAAATCCGAAATCCTAAGCACGAAATCCTAAACAAATTCGAATGTTCCAATGACGACGAGGTGTAGGAACAAAACGAACGAAGGACGATGATCTGGGCCTTTGAATTTCTACATTGGAATTTGTTTAGGATTTAGGATTTAGGATTTCCAATTTCGTGCTTTTTAATTCATTTTGGTTCATCGGAAATATCGACCCAGCGCCGCTCGGCGTGCGATTGCAGGGCGGCGTCGGCGATGACCTGGGCACACAGTCCGTCGTAAAAACTCGGCACGGCCTGGCGCCCTTCGACAATCGCCGAAACAAACTCCCACACCAGATCGTAACGAAACACGGTCGCCGGTTCGCCCTGGCTTGGGTCGCGCGGGCTGCCTGCTGGTTTAAGCAACTCCGGCGGCACCTGCTCGGGGGCCAAATCGTGGCCGGTCTTTCCTCTTAGAATAGTATTCGGCTCATGCAGCCGGTAAACGACAGAACCTTCCGATCCGTTGATTTCGGCCCATTCGTGGCCGAAGCCGCCTCGCTCGTAACCCTTGGCCAGCGTCGTGCCTTCCCAGACGCCGGTCGCCCCGCTGGTGAATTCTCCCAGGATTGCCGACCAGTCGTCAACGTCAGATGGCGGGCAGGCTTGGCCGTCGGCGGTCAGCTCGCGGGGGGCAAAGCGGGCGACCGCGCCGGAAATGCTCTTCAGCGGCCCCAACAGGTCGACAGCGAAGTCGATGCGGTGGATTGTCATGTCGTATAAATCGCCAGCCCCAGCGGTTTCTTTGTACTGCCGCCAGCCCCAACTCGTCTCCGGCCAGTCGAGGAATCGCTGGCTGCGAAAGTGCCGCGGTTCGCCCAAATCGCCGGCCTGCACGAGTTGTTTTATGTATCGCATGGCCGGGGCGAAACGATAGGTGAAGGCCGTCATGTGGACCACGCCGGCGTCGCGGGCCGCCGTGTACATCTCGCGCACCTCGACCGCGTTAAGCCCCAGCGGCTTTTCGCACATGATGTGCTTGCCGGCAGCCGCCGCGGCCAGCGAGATCGGCTTGTGCGTGAAATTTGGCGTGGCGACGATCACCGCGTCGATCGACGGATCGGCACACAGCGCCTCGGCATCGGTGGTGACGCGGTCGATGCCCCAGTCGGCCTTACGTTGGGCCAGCAATGCTTCGCTGGTGTCGCAGACGGCGACCAATTCGGCGCGGGGATCGATCGCCAGGGCCGGCACGTGGTGATAGTCACTCACCGCGCCGGCGCCGATAATGGCCACACGCAACTTGTCGCTGGGGCTGCTCAAGAGGGAGACCTCACGGCGGGCAATTTTTGGCCGAGACGAAACTACAAAGGGTAAGGGTTTTGGCGAAGATGCTCAAGGGCGGCAGGCCCAATCCGGCCGGCGAAGGTTAGGCGGCGCGGCGGGCTTTGCGTTTTTTTGCCAGGCGATATAGCAGCGAGTTGCCGGCTTTGCCGGCTTGTTTGATGGCGCCGACGTTGCGCAGGGTGTAGGCCATGCGCTGGGCGGTCCAGCGGTCGACGTTCAGCCCCTCGGCCACGTGGCCGGTGTGAAACTCCTCCGGCAGACCCTCGGGCAGCAGCCTGGCCAGATCGGCGGCCGTGCGAAAGCGATGGGTTTCATGCACGGCGATCAGCTTCTGATCCTCAACCTGAAAGTCGCCGTCGCGTCGCCGCCGGCGGCGGCCGTGGCCCGGGTAGCGCCATTCCTCGATGTCGACGAGCACCACTTCGAGCGTCAATCGCTTGTGGGGAAAAACCTGGGTGAAGTAGACCAACTCGTCGAACAGGTCGAGCAGTTTTCCGCGTTTGGGGCTCAGGCGGCTGTCGATCTGCTGGCCGTTTTTCTTTTTGAGCTTGATCAGCCGCTTGCGAACGACGATCGGTTTGACGACCGTGACGCGATGATCCTGGAGCAGATCGCGAACCTTATCGCGGATCGCCGCCAGCGAGCCGTGCTGGATTTCAATCAACTCATCGCCACAAACCACGTCGATGCGATAGCTGCCCAGCGTGACCTCCAACCGCGCGCCGGGACGAGCATAACGGGTCTTGAGTTCGCGATGCAGCGAGGTTTCCATGAATGTAGCTTATGCTTTAGCATAACACCGCGAGCGGCAGGCTCTCCTGCGAAATGCCGCGGTGGGGACGCAGCCAACTTCGCTCGTATCGTGGCCGTTCTTGACGACCTGCTGGCTTTCGCAGTGCGGACAACAACCCCCTTGCCCCACCCCGCTCAGCCACGTAGATTACCGGCAACCTAGAGCCAAGTCGAGATCAACCCAAAATCGGATATGAGCCACATTTGATCTCAAGCCGGAAGCGCCCAGCAAAATCCGCGGCCCTTTCAAGCCCATTGCGTGCCGGACGCATCGTGCATGGCGGCACGCCGATCAACGATATCTTTGGTTAGTCTCCGGTGTACTGGTCGGACTATGACTCTCGATCTAGCGTTCACTCCTGCTGGTCGAATTACCGTTCAGCCATCCGATGGTGACCGAGAAGACCGTGACGGCGGGCTTCGAGACCGAACGTCGGACAACCGTTTGGCCAGAGTCGTCAAGGCGTTCCAGTCGAGCTCGGCGGAAGGCCTGTTTACGCTGGCGACGCAGCCGCTCGACACGTCATGGGCACCGTCGCTGGGTTACTGGCGTGATTTTGCCGCACGGTATCTCTCCGAACTCTGTCAGACTCCCCAAGGCGCGGACAGTGGGATCGCCCAGATCCCGCTGCCGGGAGCTGGCGAACTGGCGTCGATGCTGCTGTGCGTGCCGCCGATGCCGGGCGCCGAATATGTTACTCGCGACCACCTGGAGAGCCTTTGGCGTGACCTCGATGCGTGGGTCCGCGCCCAGATCGTATCCAGCCGAAACGGACTGTCTGGTTTTCTCGAGGAGCGGGCACCGCTATGGCAGCAAGTCGGCCGGGTCTGCTTTCATCTTGCCGAGAACCGGCGCGATCCCGACTACCCCTTCGCTTTCTTGGCCACCTACGCTCCGAGCGTGACGGGCAGTGGTCGCGTGCGCTACCAGCCGCTTAGCAAGGCCCTGGAGCAATACGCCGGCGCGAAAAACAAAAACGCCCTGATCAAACTTCTCTCGCCTGTCCAGTCGGCCTCCGAGGCAAGTCCGCTCGTTCGAGAGATGGTCGAAACGGGCGACGTCTACCAACCGTTGGCGTGGACTCCTCGAGACGCGTACCGATTCTTGCAGGATGTGCCGCTGTTTGAGCAGAGCGGTATTTTGGTTCGCGTGCCCGATTGGTGGAAGAAGCGTCCGCGCCCCAGGGTCAGCGTTACCATCGGCGAGAAGCGACAAAACAGGTTCGACGTCCATGGAATGCTGGACTTCAAGGTGCGGTTGGCCTTGGGTGATGAGGAACTGAGCGAAGCGGAGTGGCGCGAACTGCTCGCCGGCGAAGAAGGTCTGGTGTTGCTGCGAGGGCAATGGGTTGAAGTCGATCGAGACAAGCTTAGCGAAGCGCTCGACCACTGGAAGCAGGTCGAAAAACAGGCCGCTGACGGACTTTCGTTTATCGATGGAATGCGGCTGTTGGCCGGCGCTCCAGTCGATCTGAGCGAGGAAACGCAGCAAGACGCAGCGCATCGCCAGTGGTCCTTTGTCGATGCGGGCAATTGGCTTGGGGACATTCTCGCCGACCTGCGGAGCCCGGAGAACCTTCGGCACGCTGGACTTGGCGCGGACCTGAAGGCGACGCTGCGCCCGTATCAAGAGGTCGGCGTCAACTGGCTGTGCTTCCTGTCAAGTCTCGGGTTGGGCGCGTGTCTGGCCGACGACATGGGCTTGGGCAAAACGATTCAAGTGTTGGCGTTGCTGTTGGTGTTGAAAAAAAAGAAGGGAAGCAAGCCGTCTCTGCTGGTTCTGCCGGCGTCGCTGTTGGCAAACTGGAAAACGGAAATAGATCGATTCGCCCCAACGCTTCGGGTCCGCTTCGTTCATCCCTCTCAGACGGCCAAGGACGAGTTGGCCCAAATGGCCGCCGACCCCGGCAAGGCGCTGAAGAACACGGACGTCGTGCTGACCACCTATGGCATGCTGCTGCGCCAATCGTGGCTGCTCGAAGTTCCCTGGCGTTTGGCCGTGCTCGACGAGGCTCAGGCGATCAAGAATCCGGCGGCCCGGCAAACCAAAGCCGTCAAACGGATCGAAGCCGAAACTCGGATCGCGTTGACCGGCACTCCCATCGAAAACCGGCTCTCCGATCTGTGGTCGTTGTTCGATTTTCTGTGTCCCGGTTTGCTCGGATCGCAGCAAACATTCAAGAAGTTCGTCAAGTCTCTGGAGGGCCGCGAGCACGACCGCTACGCGCCGCTCCGCCGTCTGGTCGGACCGTACATTCTCCGGCGAATGAAGACCGACAAGCGCGTGATCGCCGACCTTCCAGAAAAAACCGAGGTGCGTGCCTATTGCGGGCTCAGCAAGAAACAGGCAGCGCTTTACGTCAAACTCGTAAAGGAGCTTTCCGGTGCCCTAAATGATCTCGACGGCATCCAGCGCCGCGGCTTGGTGCTGGCCTACCTGATGCGTTTCAAGCAGCTTTGTAACCACCCCAGCCAGTTGCTGGGCGATGGCCAGTACGCTCAAAAAGACAGCGGCAAGTTCTCGCGGCTTGTCGAAATCTGTGAGGAGATCGCATCGCGTCAGGAGCGGGCGCTGGTCTTCACGCAGTTCCGCGAAATGACCGATCCGCTGGCGAACGTCCTGTCGCGCGTTTTTGGACGTAGCGGTCTCGTGTTGCACGGCGGCACGCCTGTAAAGCGGCGAGCGAAGCTGGTCGACGAGTTTCAGCGCGACGAGGGGCCGCCTTTTTTCGTGCTGTCGCTGAAAGCCGGCGGCACGGGCTTGAACCTGACGGCCGCCTCTCATGTCATCCATTTCGATCGTTGGTGGAACCCGGCTGTCGAGAATCAGGCGACCGACCGAGCCTTCCGTATCGGCCAGAATCGCAATGTCTTGGTCCACAAATTCGTCTGTCAGGGCACGATCGAAGAGAAAATCGACGCGATGCTCGAAGAGAAGGCACAACTGGCCAGCGACCTGCTCGCAGGCGGCGCCGAGAAGATGTTGACCGAAATGTCCGACTCCGAACTGATTCAACTGGTGTCGCTCGACGTAGATAGGGTAAAATTATAAACCCGCTGGCGTGAATGGGCGGTAGCTGGATTCGCAAGAATTTAGCCCATGGGCGACTTCAATTTCCTTTCATCTGAACTCTTGCGAGTTCAGCTACATGTCAGAGTCACCGCACAAAAGGAGTTTTCGATGTGGCACGAATGGAAGCCTTATGTCCCTGTCGCCCGGCGGCGCCAACAAGCCAAGAAAAAGATGCAGGCGCTTCGCAAGAAGGGGGTCGACATCCAGCCGATCGAAATCGCAGGGCGAAAAATTGTCACGACGTTCTGGGGCGAAGCCTGGTGCGACCACCTCGAGTCGTTCAGCGATTTTGAGAACCGCCTGCCGCGTGGCCGAACTTACGTCCGCAACGGGTCGGTCTGCCATCTGGCAATAAAAAAGGGCCAGGTGGAAGCAAAAGTCAGCGGATCGGAGATGTATGCAATCCGGGTCAAAATTAAGACGCTGCCGGCCAAGAAATGGGCCGCCGTCCGGCGCCGCTGCTCCGGACAAATCGGCTCTTTGCTGGAGTTGCTGCGGGGAGATCTGTCGGACAACATCATGCAGGTGGTCACCGATCGCCAACAGGGCCTGTTTCCGCTCCCGGGCGAAATCTCGTTCGAATGCGACTGTCCCGACTGGGCGGTCATGTGCAAGCACGTGGCGGCCGTTCTGTATGGCGTCGGCGCTCGACTCGACCAAGACCCGGCCCTGCTGTTTCGTTTGCGTGGTGTCAATCACGACGATTTGATCGATGTCGACGCGCAGGTCGCCGTACCGACCGCCGCGCGTCGTGGCGGCGCCAAGCGGCTTGCGTCGGATGATTTGGGCGACGTGTTCGGCATCGATCTTGCAATGGGGAACACCGAGGAGACCGGGAAGACCGACGAGCCGGAGGTGTCGCCCAGCAGCGCGACGAAAGCGAAAGGCAAAGCAAATAAAAGGCCCTCGGCAAAGGCAACGTCCCTGGCAAAGAAAGGGCCTGCGGTCAAGAAGAAGGCGCCTTCAAAGCGATCGGCAAAAGGCGAAAAGAACAAGGTTGCTGTTCGCAGGAAGAAGGCCACGAAGGTTACGAAGAAGACGACCGTCCGAAAGTCGACAAAGAAAAAGTCTAGCCGGCAGACGGCTGCGAAAGACCGTGTGAAACGCGCGGCGACCCGCAAAGCTGCCACCAAGAAAAAGGCGAAGAAGACACCTCGCGATTCGGTTCAACCGGTTTCATAGGCGGTCGAGGTGCGTTTACTCCCAAGTTCCCGGCCAGACAGGCCGAAACCGGAGACCACGACAATCGCTGGACTAGCCGACTAAGACGGCGGCCCTTTTGTTCCGGTTTCGCACCCTAACAGCTAGATATTGAACGTGCGGAATGAGCTAAATGTACTCAGCCGGGGCAGAAGTACTGGCGGTCGTGAGAAAAGTTCAACTTCCACAGGCAACATGCCGAGGACAGGATCGCGATTGCCAAAGGGGGCTTGCGCAAATGCTGAGGCCCTTCGTGTTGATCCGCTCTACCCACCTAGCGATGCTAGCAGCAGGCTGGCTGCTGCTTTTTTTCCGGCTGTACCGGTCCGATGGCCATGCGCCACAGTCGCCAGAAGTGGAACGAAGCGGCGCAGGTGACCGCGAGCGAACAACTCCTGCTGAACCTCGTCCGGCTGCGTTACCGCGACCCGCCGTCCTTCATGGAATTGAGCGGCCTTTCGACCCAATTCGCGTTTGAGGAGGGAGTGTTCGCCAAGCAGTTCCTCTCGCCACTGGACGAGGAGACGATCATTCTGCTGGTTCGCTCTGGCTGGAGCATCGACCGCGTGTTGCGGATGACGGTCCAGAAGCTGGCGGAACTCGAAAACGCGCGTCGAGCGTCGGGGCCGACTCCCGATGAGATCAGTGAGAGAGAATACGCCCAGTTCCAACAGTTGGTCCATGGGCTGCGTAGCTTGCAGAAGCAGGGGAAGATCGCCATCGGCTATGACGTGTTGGATGAGTCTCTCTCCGGCGAAATCAAAACCGACAACCTCTCAGCAGCGGCCTTCATCGCCGCAGCGCGCGAGGGATGGCGGCTGCAACCCAAGCACGAACGAGTACGCGTCGCGCTGGCGAAGATCGACGGCGAACAGAACGCTGCCAAGGACTACTTATCCCCGGACTTACTGGAAGGGGTTCTCCTAAGCATCGAGAAGCGGGGCCAAAGGCGGCCAATTCGCGTGCGGTGGAGTACAGAAAAAGAGCCGAAAAAGCCGTTCGTACTGGTCGACGGCGATTACAACTACATTATCTTCAAAGCATTGTCGCAAGCCCTGTCGGAAGACGACGAAGCGTTGGTCGAGTGCATCGTCGAATACACCGATCAATACGTGCTGACCAAGCGCAAGCAGAAGCTCTTGATGAGTTGGGATTATAAAAAATTGACCGATAAAGAACGGAAATTGCTCAAGAGTGCGTTCCGTCTCGAGAAACTGGAAAAGGTCAAGCACATCACTTTGGACTTGGAGCCGAGATCACTTCTGGGGATTATGTACTACCTTGCTAATGGTATTCATGTGCCTCCCGAGCACGAAGCCGGGCATCTGGTGACCGTGACCGTCGACGAGTCCGGCGCGCCGTTCGATTGGGCTTTGTTGACGGGCGACCTGCTCAGCGTACACGCCTGCAAAACTAGGCCCGAGAGCGCCTCCGTCGCGGTCAACTATCGCGGTTACTGGTTCTACATTGACGACCGCGATCTAGAGTCGAAGAGCACATTTTCGCTACTCCGTCAACTCTTCGAGCTACAAGCCGGCGGCGGAGCCCAAATCGGCAAGCCGGTGCTGACGCTGCCGGTGGGGATTTAGCGAAAATAGTGCATCAGCGCGGCGGGGCATGCGGCGCCGTTATTCGTCGCTCTCTTCCTCTTCCGGCTGTTCAGGTGGCGTCCCTACTAATAATTCCGTCCTCGTTTGCTGGCAAAGAGTTACGTCGTTTGGAAAGATTGGGAACTTACGCTGGGATAACGGATTTCTCAAATCAGGGAAGATCCTAATCTGGAAATCTTGTGGCTGGACAGGGAAGAATTCATATCAGAAGACTTCGGGGTGGTACTTCTTTACTCGCGGCCACCATTGAGGCCGTCGAACTGTCAATCGGGCAGCCTCTCCCTTTGGCCTTCACGCTTGAGCTTGGCGAGCCCTTCCTCGTGTTGGCGACGCAACTCATCCATCCCAGCAAGTGTATCGGGATCGATACCACGTCGACGAAGTCGCCACCCCGAGAAAGCCAGCTGCATGCGGAGCCAGATGTTCTCCAGCATAAGCGATAACCAGCTTCTCTCGTTTTCTTCGCCGGCTTTGGTACGGTTTTGTCTCATCAAACCTACAACCCTTGTTCAGGCAACCTGCGAAATCACGTAAACCACCAATTCTAACCGATCCGGACCGCTTGACGAAGCTCCTCGGCCCCCAGATCCTACGACTTTCGGTCTACATAACCCCATCAACATCTGGTGAACCGACTCATGGGAATCCTTCAATGCGTTTTCGTATTCCTCAGGGCATCCATCATCGGACGCGCTGCTGCCGCCGTCGAGATCCTTGCACTGCGACAGCAAGTTGCCGTTTTCAAGCGATCCGTCAAACGCCCGAAACTGCGCCCAAGCGATCGGGTCTTCCGGGTATGCCTTTCCCGGCTCTGGCCGAACAGGCGGACAGCACGGCAAAGAATTTACGCGTCGTTTCAGTATTTTGACTGCACGCGGTAAGATTGCCGCCGCGAAGCAGCGTAGTGATCCGCTGATTCGTCGTCTTTGACAACGCGCCTCCCGTGCGCGCCAATCGCCGAGATTGTCATCGCGGCGTCCGATTCCGCGCGGCTGTTACCCTCGCGTCGGCCGAGAATGTCACTCGGCAAGGCCTTCAAATCTCGGTGGCCAAAGGGTTTGAGCGCCGTTTTAGTTTTCTGACCTCACGCGATCCTTGAGGTTTTTTGCGATCCCTACAAAAAATGATTGCAGTCCCCGCAACGGGCGCTTAGAATCAAGCTGTGGAGTTCGGATGAATTGCTCGGTGTGATCCGGGCTTGAATCGGAGTACAGGCACCATGCGAGTAAAACTTATCCTGGGTGCGCTACTTTCAGCAGCCGTCTTTCTGCTCGCCGCTGACGAGTCTAGCGGAGCGACGATCGTCAGTAACAACTTTGACGGCAACGACGGCATCGGTTTTTTCCATGCAAGTTGACAGTGTGACCGTGACGGATGGCGTCCAAATTCCCGAGCCGTCGACCTTCGTGCTGGCGGCCTTTGGCCTGCTGGGTTCGATGGGAATGCTGCGACGACGAAAGCGATAGGTACGAAGTACGGAGACTCCACTTCATCTTAACGGCAGGAAGCAGACGGTGCGAATACCAACTTGGTCGAGAGTCTGCGGCTATCTGCGCCGCGTTATCTCTCCGCGGCAAGCGGTTCGTCGGCGGTCGGCGTGGCGCGTCGCCAGCGAGCGACTCGAACCCCGCCAGTTGCTGGCCGCCGCGCCGGTAATCAATGAAGTCATGGCGGTCAATGCCACGGGCCTGTTGGATCTGGACCTGGATACGTCGGACTGGATCGAAATCCATAACCCCGATCCGACGCCGCTCGATCTGACCGCTTGGCATCTGACGGACGACGTGGACTGGCTCGACCAATGGACGTTCCCGGCTGGCGCCACGGTCTCTGGAAACGGGTATCTTGTGGTCTTCGCGTCGGACAAGGATCTGACGTCCGACCTCAACGAACTGCACACCAACTTTCGCATCAACGGCGGCGGCGAGTTTTTGGCGCTGGTCACGCCGCAGTTGGAGATCGCCCACCAATACAATCCGCTGCCCCCACAGCGGGCCGATGTTTCGTACGGTCTGGCCGACGCCGGGCCGTTGTACTTCGCCGAACCGACGCCCGGCACGGCCAACGGCGAGGGGTTCGTCGGCTTTGTCGCCGACACCACGTTCGACTACGATCGCGGCTTTTACGATTCGTCCGAGACGTTCGTGTTGACGATTGCCACCAAGACCGTCGGGGCGACGATCTACTACACGACCGACTTTACCGAACCCGCGCCGGACAACCCCTCTGCCAAGGTCTTCGATCCCCAGGTGCCCATCCCGATTATCACGACGACGGTCGTGCGGGCGGTGGCCGTCAAAGAGGGTTTTGAGCCGTCGAATGTCGATACGCAGACGTACATCTTTCTGAGCGACACGATCCACCAACCGACCGATCCGGTGGGCTTTCCTTCGAGCTGGGGAAATCGATCGACGGACTACGAAATGGATCCAGCCATTGTCAACGACCCGGTCTGGGGGCCCCAACTCGAAGCGGCCATGCGAGCGCATCCGACGATTTCGCTGGTCATGGACAACGACAGTTGGTTTGACAGAACCGACGGGATCATCGCGAACTCGGGGCAACATGGGGACCAGTGGGAACGCCCCATGTCGATCGAATTCTTTGATTATCCCGATGGCGAACAGATTCAGGTTAATGCGGGAATCCGGATCAATGGCAACGCCAGCCGCAACGCCAACCGTGGCGGTAAACACAACTTTAGGGTCGTCTTCCGCGAAGAATATGGACCCAGGCGACTCAAATTCCCACTCTTCGACGAGATCCCCCAGATCACATCGTTCGACAACTTCATTTTGCGTGGCGGCAATGGCGACTCATTCGTCAACCCGGGCGTTTTTCGGCGGGCTCAATACATCCGCGACCAGTGGCATCGTGATATGCAAACGGCGATGGGCAATCCGACCGCTGCCCAGGATTACGTCCAGCTTTATATCAACGGCCTGTACTGGGGCCTGTACCACACGATCGAACGCATCGACGACGAATTTCTGGCCGACCACTTTGGCGGTGAGGAAGAAGATTACGACATGATCAAGGACAGTGTTGCGGAGGAAGGTGATAAGGTGGCCTGGAATGCGATGTTGGCCATCGCCAACGGCGGAGTCGCGACGCCCGATGCCTATGCGGCGATTCAAGAGTATCTCGACGTCGACAGCCTGATCGATTACATACTGATCAATTTTTATTCCGGCAATGACGACTGGGGTAGAAAAAACTGGCGTGCCAAACGACTTCGTGAGCCGGGAGCCAGCTTCACCTTCTTCGTTTGGGATTCGGAGCGAACCGACCTCAACGCGCTGAGTGGAGGGTCCGTCACCAAAAACGTGACCGGCACGAACGTGACGGACACTCCCTCTCGCATCCATCAACGACTCACCGCAAATCTTGAGTATCTCAGTTTCGCGGCCGGGGCCTGTACCCCAACGTCGCGGCCCCGGAGTTTACGGTAAATGGCGTTGGGCAGCACGGCGGGCATCTGGCCGTGGTTTTTTTTCGCAATACGCCGATTCTGTGTCAAAAAACCCCGTGGCGCGTGAGACGCCCCCAGAAACGACCATGCGTAAAACTGCCCCGCCCCCCGTTGGCGAGCCAATCGGCAAGAGGCCGATTCCAGCAATTCGGGACACGTTTTTCGGCATCACCAGGGCGTGTCATCTACTCGTGGCGTGAAACGGCCGGTTCGGAACGGGCTAAATTCGGTGGAGAAGGGCCCCGAGAATCCAAGCTGTGATAGGCACGAAACAAGCCGACTGGCGTCTTGGTCGAAGCGGAATCGAGGGCTGTTGTTACGAGGTTGTTACACGGCTCAGACAGCGGAATTGCTATGATTACTAGGGCGGCGGGCGAAAAGGCTTCCCAGATTCTCGGCCGATGCTTTTCCAGAACAATTGGAACTAATGCGAGATGTCGCGCGTCTCATTCGTACGTTGTGTAATGGGTCCGCGCGAGATCGGCGGCGAGACCTGTGGCGAGAGAATCCCTAGACCTCGGAGGTGATGATCATGACCAGATGCTCCCTTCAATTTCCCGCGCTGGCAGTGCTGGCAATTGCCGTTGCTGTTGCTGTTGGAGTCTCGCCATTTCAAGGCGGGATCCTTGGCGCCGCAGAAACCTGCGGAGATTATGGCACGTCGGTGACGTTTGCTGAATCTCCGGCGGCAGCGGCCAAGCAGGCTCTCATGGAGGAGAAGCTCGTCTTCGTGCTGCACGTTTCCGGAAATTTTGAAGCCTCGGCGTTTACGTGAAACAACGCCGAAGCGCTCCGTGTGAACGCTCTGGCAGATCCCAAGCTGGGAAAATACATCAACGAGCATTTCGTCTCCGCCTTTGAGAAAGTCGGCACCTTCCGGATCGTCGGCCGCCAGAAGCAAGGCGGCAACGTGGCGTCGTATTTCTGCGCTCAAGACGGTCGCGTGCTGCACGTGGTCGCCGGCCCCGTGAATGCCGCCACTCTGCTGCGCGAGGCCCGTTGGGTCGTCGATACGGTCAAGAAGGCGCTGGAAGAAAACAAGAAGAGCGGTAAGTCGTTCAAGTCGCAACTGCGTCAGGCCCATGCCGAGCGGCTGCGGAAGGAACATCGCTTGACCGTGCAACCGGTGATGTTCGACGCGCCGGTGCAAGGCGCGAAAAGCGCTCTCTCCTATCGCGATCCCTCCGGCAAGACCTTGGCGCCGGTGCTGCCGCCGCCGCCGATCGATGGGCCCGACGTGAGCCTCACCGCCAAGCAAAACGCGGCCTTTGTCGCCCGGCAGGACGCCGCTCTAAAGACGGCCCGCCCGCAGCAGATCGTCACCGGCAAGCGCGGACGCCGCTGGGTTTTGAGCAATCAAGGCCGCGTTCACATGCTGCTGGCCGCTCACTCGATGAAGAAAATCGAGACGCTTTACGGCTCCATTTTCGAAGGCATCCTGGGCGAAAAGGTAAGCACCAAGCCGGTCGAGGTGACGACGCCGTTTCCGTGGGTGCGTCGTGGAAGGGGCGGCGTCGAGCTGCGGCCGATTAACGTAAAGCCCAGTGCGCTGCAGGGAAAAATTCGCTAGCGAGTTTGTATCGTAGCTGGATTCGCAAGAATTCAGCCCAAGCCGGACGGCCCGAATTCTTGCGAATTCGGCTACCCCACGTGAGGAATACCATGAAACGATACCTGCTCTCGACCGCACTGTTTCTTGCCTGCACCGGTGTGGCGCAGGGCCACGGATTGCTGATTCCGACCGAGCCGGACCTGCCGCCGCTGGCGATGCTGAACCACCACGTCGAGGTGAAGCTGGAGGATCAGGTGTCGGTGACGCGGGTGCGACAAACCTTTCGCAATCACACCGATCAGCAACTCGAGGCGACCTACGTCTTTCCGGTGCCCAAGGGCGCCAGCGTCCGCCAGTTCGCGATGTGGGTGAACGGAAAGAAATGCAAAGGTGAGTTGATCAAGGCCGAGAAAGCCAAAGCGATGTACACCAGCATCGTTCGCCAGACGAAGAACCCGGCCTTGCTGGACTACATCGGCTCCGATCTGCTGCGTTTGAAGATCTTCCCGATTCCGGCCAAGGGCGATCAGAAGATCGAGGTCAGCTTCACGGCCGTGGCCAAGAAAGAACACGGTCTCGTTGAGTACGTCTATCCGCTGAAAACGGATCACACGGCGGCCAGCACGCTGGAGGAATTTCGCCTCACGCTCTCACTCAGTTCGCAACAACCTCTGGGGAGCATTTACAGTCCCACGCACGAAGTTGTCATCGAGCGGCAAGGCGATCATCGGGCGGTGGTTCGCTTCGAGCAGAACGGTACGGCGCTCGATCGCGACTTTCAGCTTTTTTACACGACCAGCGGCCAGGACGTCGGCCTCACGGCGCTGGCGCATCGGCCGATCTCCGACGAGGACGGATTTGTCATGCTGTTGGTTTCTCCCCGGGCGGAACTGTCCAAGCAACAAAGAGTGCCCCGCGACGTCGTGTTCGTCATCGACACGTCCGGCAGCATGATGTTCGAGGGGAAAATGAAGCAGGCCAAGGGTGCCTTGCGGCATTGTCTAGGCGTTTTGGCCAGCGACGATCGCTTTGCCCTGGTCAGCTTCGCTAGCACGGTTGAGAGCTATCGCGGCAAGTTGGTGCCGGCCAACGAGGAGCACATCAAGCACGCCAAGGGCTGGGTCGAAGGTCTGTATAGCGGCGGCGGGACCGCCATCGATCGAGCCCTCAAGGCGGCCCTAGCCCTGCGCGGCGACGACGCCGAGAGGATGTTCACCGTGGTGTTCATCACCGACGGTCAACCGACGATCGGCGAGCGAGACACCGAGAAGATTTTGGCCAACATCACAAAGCAGAACACGGCCAACACGCGGATATTTTCCTTGGGGCTCGGTAACGACTTGAACGCGGTACTGCTGGATCAGATCGCCGAAAAAACGCACGCGCTGTGCAGTTATGTTCGGCCGCAGCAAGACATCGAGACGAAAGTGGCCAGCTTCTTCAAGAAAATCCACCATCCCGTGTTGGCCAACCTGAAGCTGTCGATCGAAGGCGACGCGCGGCTGGCGGAAGTCTATCCGCCGGAGCTTCCCGATCTCTTCCACGGCGATCAGTTAGTGATTCTCGCCCGCTACAAGGGAGCCGGCAAAGCGTCGATCCGGCTCGACGGCAAGGTCGGCATGCACGAGCGGAAATTTGTCTACCAGGTCGATTTCAAGCCGCAGGCCGATGACAAGCCGTTTGTCGAGGAACTCTGGGCGCGACGCAAGGTGGGTTACTTGCTCGACCAGATCCGCATCAACGGCGAGCAGAAGGAATTGGTCGACGAAATCGTTCGCTTGGCCAAAGGTTACGGAATCACCACGCCCTACACGAGCTATCTGATCATGCCCGACACGCCGCTGCGGGTGGCTTCGGCCAAAACGCGCGACGCCAGCGGCAAGCAAGGAGGTTACTATTACGCACCGGCCGCTTTGGTATCAGGAGCAGCAGGCGCCAGCCAACAGAAGCTGGTCGACTTCGCGCGCAAGGTTCAGAAGAATGACGGCGATCTGGCGAGAACTCGTGGCCGCTTTCAAGATCGGGCCTTTGAACGTCTCGGCCGCGCCGATGGCACCAAGAGGCCCTCGGCCGATGCGACTCCGGCCGACAAGGCAGCCTACGCGCAGCTCGCAAAGGCCAAGCGACTCAAAGGCACGCTCGATTTGGCACGGGGAAACTTGCGGCAAGGCCAATGGCGTCGAAATCAGTACGGCAAGTTGGGCGTCGAGTTGTCGTTGTCGACGAGCCATTTGAAGGGCCAGAATCAATTGCAAGCGACCGCGCTGCGGCGTGTGGCGAGTCGCAATTGCCTGGAACTCGGCGGCGTGTGGATCGACGAAGGCTTCACCGACAAAACGCCGACGCTCACGGTCAAGGCCCAAAGCCCGGCCTACTTCCGCATTCTCGAGCGTCAACCGCAGATGAAAGAAGTTTTCCAACTCGGCAATCACGTGCTCTGGATCACCCCCAACGGCACCGGACTGGTGATCGACACAACCGACGGAAGAGATCGTGTGAGCGATCGGGAGATTGACGCACTGTTTGCCAGCAAGTGAGTGGTCGCGCCTGGAGAAGTTGGGCAGTTTAACGAGATCGGAAATCCGAAGCACGAAATCCTAAACAAATTCAAAGCACGAATGTCAAAAAACTCGAATGGTCGATGTTTTTGACATTCAAATTTCGGATTTCTGATTTGTTTAGGATTTCGTGCTTCGGATTTGAATGCAGAGAGTGCGCAACTTACTTCTATGTTAGTCCCAGGCGAGTTTTTTCCGTAAGCCGCCGCAGAGCCCATCAAAGGAGACTGACCGATGAAACGCCTATCGAATCGATTGAGTTGTTTTGTTGTTCTTGGATTGTTCGCCGTTGCGTGCGTCGCCCGCGCCCAAGACAAGGCAGTGCCTAAAGCCGTTGCGAAACCGCCCGTCAAAGCTGACGCCAAAGCCGATGGCAAGAAAAAGAAACGCCCGATGGTGCAAATCGCGATCCTGCTCGACAATTCGGGCAGCATGCGCGGCCTGATCAACCAGGCCCGTAGCGAGTTGTGGACGGTGGTCAACGAATTTGTCACCGCGAAGCTGGGCGGTGTGCGGCCGAACTTACAGGTCGCGGTCTATCACTACGGCAATCCCCCGGCGAAGCTGCTGGTGCCATTGACCGACGACCTGGACCGCGTCTCGGAGGCGCTGTTCGGCATCCCGGTCTCCGGCGGCAGCGAGTATTGTGGCGCGGTGATTCAGACGGCCACCAACGATTTGAAATGGAGCAGCGAGGGCCGCGACCTGAAGATGATCTTCATCGCCGGCAACGAACCGTTCACCCAGGGTCCGGTTGACTACCGCGTAGCCTGCAAGGCGGCCATCAAGAAGGGAATTATGATCAACACGATTCACTGTGGCCGGGGCATCCCCAAGGGCTGGCTCGACGGAGCCGCGCTGGCCGACGGCAAGGCGATGAATATCGACCACACCCAAACGGTCGTTCACGTCGCATCGCCGCAAGACAAGCAGATCGCCCAGCTCGGCGTCGACTTGAACAAGACCTACATCGCCTACGGCGCCCACGGCAAACTCGGCGTCCTCAGGCAATCGAAGCAGGACGGAAACGCCAAGAAGGCGTCCATCGCCAGTGCCCAGCAACGGGCCGTGACGAAGGCCAACGCCTACTATCGCAATTCCGCCTGGGATCTGTGCGACGCGATCAAGGAGGGCAAGGTCGATCTGGCCAAGATCAAGCCGGAGGATCTGCCGGAGAACATGCGCAAGATGACGCTCGAACAGCGGCTTGCCTACGTCAAGAAAATGCAGACCGAGCGCGGCAAGATCAAGAAGCAAATCAACGAACTCAACGTGGCACGCGTCAAGTTCGTCGCCGAGAAGCGCAAGTTGCTTGCCGAAAAAACCGGCAAGGAAACCTTGGACAAGGCCCTCATCAGCGCTATCCGCGAACAGGCTACCAAGAAGAAATTCTCGTTCGGCAAGTAGCCCGTGAGGTCAAAATTCTAAAACGGCGCTGAAACCCTTTGGCCACTGAGATTTGAAGGCATTGCCGAGTGACATTCTCGGCCGACGGGAGGGTAAGAGCCGCGCGGAGTCGGACCCCTGCGCTAGTCCAGCGATTTTCTGGGTCGCGGCCGGAATTCAGAACGACAGAAAAAAACTCTTCCACAGGCTGGACACGGGGGCGCGCGGCGACTTATACTCGCATCAACGTTCCTGGATCGGTTCCAGGCTCAACCCAACGCGGGAAACAACATCGGATCAAAAACGTACCCCAAAGACAATCACCTTGGGAAGCTTCTCCATGAATGAATCATCCGCTGAAAGTGCTCCTTTAGCAGCCGGTGACGTCGACGCGGTCAAGAAACTGGGCCTGGCTAGGGACCATATTGTTGCCGAACTCCGCAAGGCGATCGTAGGCATGGACCCGGTGATCGACGAGGTGTTGATCGCCATCTTTTCGC
>JADFKK010000432.1 GCA_022564995.1 Planctomycetota bacterium
CGACGTGGTCTTCGCCCGCGGCGTTCGCCCGTTCCTCGAGTGGTCGCTGTGGCCGGCCGCGAACTGCGGGGCGGTAAGCATCTATTGCCCCAGTAATTATGCGGTCGACCGGCCGGCCGGTTTTCACGTTGAGGACCGAGGCTGGGGGACGTGGACGGCCCAAGCGTTGTTGTTTCCGAATCCCTCCGCGCGGTCGCTGCTGGCCCGTGATGAACTGGTCAACCATCGTCATCACGGCCCTCGCGATGACAGTCGCAACATCGACTGTGTCGTCGGCCATTGGTGTCGTCAGGCTGGCCGGCCGTTTTACGTTTACACGCCGAGCCTGGCCCAGCACATCGGCGAAACGTCGACCCTCTACGCCAGCGCCACCACGTCCGGGCGCCGGAGCGCAACGACGTTTATCGGTGAAGATACCTACCCAAGTGGCAGCGGCGCCCCGCCGGTGAGAGAATCGCATCCCCGTGGCACCGGCGTCCCGCCGGTGAAAGCCCTGCCAACGACCTGACATCATCACGGGCGCAAACCCCCTTAACCACTCCCCTCTCACTCGGACAACCAAACATGCCAACCTCAGGTTTTCACATCTCCGCCGAGCCGTCCTTCGCCGAAATGGCCGCCATGCAAACCCTAGCCGCGGGCGGCTCGTCGGGCTGCGATATTTGCGACGGCACGAATCTGATCAAGAACGCAAGCTGCGAGGCTGCCGGTGAGCCGCCGCCGGATTGGACCGAGGTCTCCGGCGACTGGAAGCGGCAAGAGGGTGGAGAGGGGAGATTTCCAGACGCCAAGGACCGGGATTACATCTTCTGGGCCGGCAGCGTGGTGGAAGGCGAACTCAAGCAGGACGTCGACGTAACCACCCTGGCAGCCGAGATCGACGCCGGCAGGGTCGGGTTTAAGTTTAGCGGTTGGCTTCAAAGCTTCGACCAGGATCCACCGGACAAAGGCCGCATCATCGTCGAATATCGTAGTGGTGGTGACGTTGTGCTGGCCACCTTCGACACCCTGGCCCGCAGCGATTTGTCCTGGACCTTGTACAGGGATCTGCGGATCGCACCGATCGGAACCAGGACGGTCCGTATTCGGCTTTTCGCCTACCGTGCGTCGGGCACGGCGAACGACGGCTACATCGACGACCTATATCTGCGGTGCTACTGCTACGACTTGTGCGCCCTGGGGAACTTGCTCTACAATCCCAGTTGCGAGGCGACCGGCGGTCCCCCTCCGCCCGGCTGGATACAGGTTTCGGGCCAATGGCAACAAAAACAGGGCAGCGGCCCCGCGGAAGGTCAGTTCCCTCTCGCCAAAGACGGCGATAACTTCTTCTACGCGGGCAATTCGATGGGCGAGGTCGAATTGCGGCAGGACGTCGACGTGACCTCGCTTGCCGCGCGGATCGACTTGGGCATGGCAAAGTTTACGATGGATGGCTGGCTGCGGGGTTACGCGCACGAGAACGACGACGATTCGTCGCGGCTCGTGGTCGAGTACCGCAGCGCCGCCGGCGCGGTGCTCGCACAATACGACACCGGACCCCAGGACCATGATACGTGGACCCAGTACACCGACGTGCGGTTCGCCCCGGCACAGACGCGCACGGTCCGCGTCCGACTGCTGGCCAATCGCATGAAAGAAGGCACCGAGCAGGCGCCCAAGCCTAACAACGACGGCTACTTCGACCACCTCTCCTTGTCGGTCGACTGCACGGTCCGCGGCAAGCTGGAAGCCGACCCCAATCCCGCCTGCATCGACGACGCCGTCACGCTTTCCGCGACGCTGGTCAAGGCCGATGGTTCCGCGGAAGTCGGCAAGACGGTAACCTTCAGGGTCGACGGTGCGTCCATCGGCGATGCGACCACCAACGCCCAGGGTCTGGCGACTCGCAGCTACACGCCGACCACGACGGGAACCAAGACCGTCACCGCCACCGCGGCCGGTTATGCCGACTTGGGGCCGCTGTCGCTGCTGGTGGTCAAGGTCGACAAGATCATCGTCGACGGCTCCTCGCCGGAAGAAGAAGGCCCGGTCGATATCTGCCTGGGGGCCAGCGTTACGCTGCGGGCGAATCGCGATCCGTCGCCCGCCACGGGTCCCTGGCCGCCGAGCGAGCCCGTGTGGGAGGTCACGACCAAACCGACCGGTTCGTCGCCGACGCTGGAGGCTGATCCGTCGGACCCGGGCAAGTTTACCGTCATTTCCGACAAGACGGGGGATTACGTCATCAAGGCGAGTTGCGGCACGAGCGACGACACGTTTTCCATCACGGTGTCGGCGTTACTGGTGATAACTGTGACGGCGGACGAAGGCTACGAGAAAGTCGGCGACACCTGGGTGCTTAACGTGGTCGGCCCGCTCAAGGACGCGGGGACGAACGTCGAGTTGACGATTACGATTGACCCTAACACGCAGGCCAACCGCGACGCGCTCACCTGGGAGGGGGCGACTGTGGTCACCGGCGTCCCCGATAGTGAGAAGAATCTGAAGGCGACGGTGCCGGTCGACGTTTCGGTTCGCAAGACGGTCGTCGTCAAACACAACCTCCATCCCTGCCGCGAAATCCGCGTCTGGCCCGTCTGGGCTCGTATCGGCGGATTTCGCGGAGAGAATGCACAGGGACAGGCGGTCAGCCCAGAGAACAACGCTGCCGCCCTTCCTTTTCTTTGTCCAGGATTGGGAATTCCGGCGACATGCGCTGCTGGAACATTCAATAATTGCGAGATTCGCGCATCCATTAGCCCAAGTGGCGTTTCTGCACTCGAGGGTGTTCAATTTGATTTCAAACGAAGGATGGATCGCAGGATTTTTGAAAAGAATGTCGATGATGAGACATGGGCCGCTGACGAGCTTGAAGAGGATCTCGATGACGACTCTAGCAACGAGGACGAGGATTTGCACGATGCAAACGACGTCATTTGGGTGAACGACACACCTGGAGTCCTTGGGACGGCGGTGGTAGAAACTGATTTCGCCGCCATTGAATGGAATTTCAGGGAGCACGTCGACTTGATCCTGAATCAAGTCCCGAATACCACAACCCCCATGAGCGGCCTTCGCGTGTCGCGCGACCTCGATTGGCACTCGATCCTCAATGTGCGAAAGTCGAGTACTGGCAATTGGATTCGGAATGATTCTCGCAAGAACCGTATTGGCGAAGGAGCCATTACTATCGGCACGCAACCCCAATAGGAGGACGGTCGAATGAACGCAACACGTCGTTTTATTATCACGATTTGCTCTTTTATTCTCTCCGGAGGGTCAGCTATGGCACAAGAAATCAATCTCGACGAACTCCGTTCCAAGGATGTTCACACCAATGCACGTGCTGTTTGGCAATTACGCGATCTAAACCGCGATGCCGTTCGGATAAACATTGAAATCTTGGCGAAATCGAAAGGCAAGATGGAGATTGCCGACAGACGTAAGATTGCTTTCACGTTACTTGGCATTGTACGCGATCCACGTGCCGTGAATTCTCTATGCAAGTGCATCGAACTCCGCACGTACATGGTGATCGTCGACGAGAACCGCCCCGTGACCGTTGGTGACTACTATCCCGCCGCCGACGTGTTGGCGAAGATTGGTAAGCCGGCGGTGCGAAGCTGCCTGTGGGAACTCACCAAGGAAAACTCCGCCCAGCGCCGCGATTGCTTCTGCTGGGTCATCGGCGCCGTGGAAGGCCCAGAGGTCGGCCGCTTCGTGCTGATGCTGGCCCTCGCCAAGGAGACCGACGCGAAGCGCAAGGCCCTGCTAGAAGCGGCCGTCCCCATCTTCGAGGAGCTGTTTCCGCTGAAACAGCCCGACCGGCGCAATTACCTTCCGCGAGACGAACGGGACTGATGAAGACGTCCCGACGAAGTAACCCCCGCCAAAACGACCCCCAGTTATAGGAGGACGGTGAGATGAACGCAAAACGGTTCCTGGTTGTCGCGGCCTGGTTGTGGCTTTCCTCCAACGGGTCGGCTATGGCACAACAAATCAATCTCGATGAACTCCGCTCGAAGGATGTTGGCACCAGTGCAAAGGCTGATGGGCAATTGCGCCAACGAAACCGGGACGCCGTTCGGATTTGCATTGAAATCTTGACGAAATCGAAAGGCAAGCTGGAGCTTGGCGACCGACGAAATGTCGCATTCAGGGTGCTCGGGTCGCTCCGCGATGCACGTGCCGTAACTGCTCTGTGCAAGTGCATTGACCTCCGCACGTTGAACGTCTGGGTGAGCGAGGCCGGTCCCGTGACCCTTGGTCACCACTATCCCGCCGCCGCCGCCTTAGCGAAGATTGGTAA
>JADFKK010000154.1 GCA_022564995.1 Planctomycetota bacterium
GCCCGCGGCTGGTCGCTCGAGCAAACGGCCCGCGTCTTCCACCTCTCGGCGGCTACCGTCGCATCATGGATGAAGCGTCTCGATGAGGAAGGAGCCGACGCGCTGGTGCAACTTCGCGAGCCGGTGAACCGTTTCCCGGATTTCGTCCGCTACCTGGTGCAGCGGCTCAAAACGCTCTGCCCCAGCATGGGCAAGAAGAAGTTGGCCCAGACGCTGGCGCGTGCCGGTTTGCATCTGGGGACAACAACCGTCGGCCGAATCCTCAAGGAGAAACCGGCGCCGACGCCACAGGCGGCGAAAAAAGCTGAATCAGCCGGGCGTGTGGTGACCGCGAAACGCCCGCAGATGGGTTTTTGGACCTCGTGGTTCCCCTTCGCCTTGCCGCAGCGGTGGCCGTTTTGCTGGTGGGTCGCGGTCGTCGTGGATCATTTTTCTCGCCGCGCCATGGGGATCGGTGTCTTCGCCAAACGGCCAGATTGCCGTACCGTATGCGTCTCGTTGGGGCAGCTGGTTCGTCGCGTGGGCACGGCTCCCAAGTACATCATCTGTGACCAGGACAGCATCTTCGACTGCCCTGCGCTGCGCCGCTGGGTCAAGCGCAAGGGTATCAGGCCGCCTCGCTATGGGGCCATCGGTGAGCACGGGAGTATCGCCGGCGACGAGGTCGTCGAGCGATTCATCTTAACGATGAAAAACGAGAGTACCCGAAGATATCTGGTTGCACTGCGACGTGAAACATTCCGGGGTGAGCTTGTTGCGTTCATCGACTGGTACAACGAGTATCGCCCTCATACGACACTCGGCGGCAAGACACCCGAGGAGGTCTATCACCATCGCTATCCCGCCAATCGCAGACCAAGGATCGAACCTCGCCAGCGTTGGCCACGTGGTGCGCCCTGCGCCAAGCCCCAGACACTCATTGCCGGGAAATCTGGCCAACGGTTTGAGATGGTCGTCAACTTCCATAAGAAGCAACGGCATCTGCCAGTGGTCAAATTGAATCGCGCGGCGTAACATGGTTCTTCACGATCACCGTGTGCGCTACGGTACGCGCTGTTTGCGTCGGGATCGTCTTCCATGTCGAAAAACGGGTTGTCATCACTGGCCGACGAGCGCGTTAAGGGTCGTTTCCGCCCAGATTCCTGGCCAAACTGGCCAAAAACGAAGACCATAAGAATCGTTGGACTAGCGCACCTGTTAAAAGCCGAAGCATCATAACGCGCATGCAAGCACTTGCGAAGTATCTGCAGACAGGTGGGTTTGAGCGCCGCTTCAGTATTCTGACCTCACGGGCGAGAACTCGCGCAGGATAGTGTAGAATACCGTGGCGGTTAACACCGATGCCATGCTGCGCGAAACGCTTTCGCACCATCTTCGTCACGTAGCTGCTCAAAGACGGTTACCAGTCGCCGCAAGATCGGCGGACGGCGAGGGAACTCACGATTGAGAGCGAGCAAAACGTCTTTCGCCTGTTCGTACTTGGCCTGTAGTCCCAGAATTGACGCTTTCCGCAACAACAGCCCGGGACGGTTACCTTGCCGTTTCAGGCATTGGTCAACCATGTCGGAGGCATCGTTGACCCGTTCTGTGCGAAGGTAGGTTTCCAATGCGACCGTCTCCAAATCCGGGAGGACCATCGACTCGGTCGTCAGCAATTCAGGATTCGCTTCCAGTGATTGCAGTACGTCGAAGTACCGCTGGTCACGGAAAGCGGCCCGTAGCATGAGCAAGAAGGCATGAACGTCACGATTCTTTTCAAACTCACGGAAGGCGATGCCTTCTGCATCTCGCCATTGCTCACTTTCCATGAGTCCCAAGACTTCGGTCGACCAGTCTTGAGTCCGTCGCACCCTGTCCCGTGGAAGTCGCGCGTCGCCGTGTCGACTTTGCTCTGACTTGGCGCGGATAAAAGCCGAACGAAGTTCATCAACAGATGCCCAGCGATCCGCCGGTTCCTTTTCCAAACATCGCAGCGTAAGTTCCTCGAACGCTGGACAGATTGACGAGTTCAACTCCCTTGGTTTTGGGAATGGCGTATGTCGGACAACCTGGGCCAGTGTGTCATGGGGGAGCTCCCCTGTCAGAAGCTGATAGAGCATCACCCCGAGGCTGTAGACGTCGTGTGCGTAGGCCAGCGATCCCTCGCGCTCTCGAACAGCCAGGCCGGCGAACTCGGGCGGCGAGTAAAGAATCGTGCCGCCATTCTCACGACTCCTCGCATAGATGTCTTGCGTCTGAAGACTGCCGCCAAAATCCGTGATTTTGACCAGATCACCTTGGACAAGAGTGTTTTGAGGTTTGACGTCGCCGTGGGCGATACCGAGACCATGCAGATGGCATACACCGTCCAGAACCTGGCTGAAAAGTTCAAGTAGCAGACGAAAGCTTGCGGTGAATTTCTCCTCGCGTGAATCGAGAAGAAAACTCAGCGTATGACTGTTGAAATACTCCATCTCAATGACATAAATGCCCTCGGGACGAACTCGCCCCATGTCGAATATCTGGATAACATTCCGGTGAGGTTCGGCGTCCTTGAGTGCGCGTCCTTCTTCCAAATCGCTGTCGCGGCCGCCTTGCGATTTCGGAATCTTGACAGCGACGATTTCGTTGTCGTCCAGTCGTTCCGCCTTCCAGACGAAACCGTACGTTCCGTCACCGAGGCAGTGATCCAGTCGATAGCGATCACCGAGCTTTCCGCCAGGTACTAGCTGAAACAAGCTTTCGAGGCTGCTATTCATTTGTCTGTCCGCTCGTTGATTTCGCGAAGCAAGAGTCGGTCGGCTCCTGCGTCACCGTGTGTACATTCAAAAATGTGAAGTCGTCTTGGATCGGCTCCGGGGATGCGCACTCCGTCCTTCGTGGTAAATCCCGATCCAAAGAGCCCCCACAGTCCCTCCAATTCCGATGGTTCCAACGCGTAAAAGTGTTTGGTCCAAAACACCAGCGACAATAGGCGTGGTTGCTGCCCAAGCCGCTGATATGCGATCAAGAGGTTCTCGACTTTCTCTTTCAACTCGGACCCGTTCTTGTGGCGTTCAAACTCGAAGGCTGCGACCGCATCGTGCGAGTCCTTCTGCCACCAAACACAGTCGGCACGGACGCTCGGATCAACTGGAAACTCGCAGCACGCCGCGAACCCGGCTCGTTGACCGATCGTCAGCAAATAGCTGAGCCCGAGGCTGTGGACAGCAACGGAAGTGTCTTCAACACCCCACTGCCGCCAAATCGGAAAATGCTCATCCGCCAGGGACAGCGATGCAAACTCCCGTCGCAGCACTTCAAGCTCAGCCATCGAAATGCCCCCACACGTCGAGCACATCTGGGGATTGTCCACCGTGAACAAGTGCCTTCAAACCGACGCGGACCAACAGCGGTGCCGGGATTGAGCGCCCTGACACCAATGCTTCGCCGGTTGAAAGGCTTGGCAGTTCGTTGACATCGGCCTGGCTGAACATGTCCGACACACGGAGGATGAACCGCTGGTCGTCGGGGTTCTTCAACCGCATGGCGATAATCGTGTTACACTGTGACGTCACGTCCGCGTCCAGTTTTGATGGACGCTGGCTGACAATGGCAAAGCCCACGCCGAACTTGCGGCCTTCAGCAGCCACCTTCCTGATGATCCGAAGGCTGATTGCCGATTGACCCGCCGGCGCGAACGTGTGGCCTTCTTCGTAGACAATAAAGCATGGCCGGAGCCCCTGACCACGACTCGACGCCGCGCGCAGGATTTCACTGCTCACCAGCGCGGTAATGACTTGCTTCGCAGTGTCCGACAGTCCTTGCAGGTCGATGATAACGAGTCGCCCTTTATGGTCGCCGTGCCGCCCAACCATTTCCGACACGTCCGTTGGGCAGACATAGCGCTCGAATAAAACGCCTGAGCTTCCAACAGGAGACGCTTCAACCGAATCGAGGCGACGGCGGCGGAGCGGCTATTGAGAGCCCTCGATTCAGCATCCGAAAGCTCATCCCATTGACGCAGCGTGTCCAGGTCATCACCTAGCAGATCCCGAAGCCGGTTGATGTCGCGAGGTTCTTCTTCCACATGACGCCAATACCGGATTGCGACGTCAAGGACACGCTGCTGCGGTTCAGACAGTCCAGGCAGAATCTCGGCTAGATCATCCATCTCGAACTTGTACGAGTCGGCCGAGTACCTTTTGTGGCATTTCGTCATTCTCCTTGGTCTGGTTTAGTCGAGGGCGTCAAGATCGCTCAACCACGCCGCCTCGTTAATTCGGCTTTTCAGGTAACGTCTAACTTCCCTGGAGTAGAGCTCCAGGGATTGCTCTAACGGTTTCTTCAGCTCGCGTCTCGCCAGTAACAGTGGCAATGGCTCCGCCCGTTGGCCGCCGATCGTGCTCATAGCCATCAAGATGCCCGCAATACTGTCGACCATTGTGGATGTCCAGGTATCCGGCGGACCCACGATGTGAGCGAAACGCACAGCAGTGCCTTCGCATCCTTTGAAGTGGAAACCGATGATACCTTCTTTGGCCAGAGTCGACGGCTCCATACTCGGTGAGGAAAAATCCAATCGAAACGCGCCGGTTCGCGTGAATGGTCCAAGCAGACCGTGCATGAAGCGTCGTTCGCCGATGTTAAGGATGGTCTTGGTGACGTTGTCGATTTCGCCAAGTTTTCCTAACTCGACACCCTCGCCGGGCAGTATGAACGATCGCCCGTCTGTTGTGCGCAGATCTCGCTGAGCAAGTTGAAGCACAGCTCCAAAGCGGCCGCCGCTGACACTGACCAGCGTTGTTCCTTCAGGGTTCCAAGGCCGGAGTTGGTCCCGATGCGATGCCCAAAATGACTCGACGGCGGCAACCGCATCGGCATAAGCATGTCGATGTCCCTCGTGTGCCAGATCGTCCTTCGGAGCGATCAACGAACGCGAAACAAGAAGCGGACAGTCCATGATGACCATGTCCCGCTGCTCGGAATCACGCATGGTAGCATCAGCCAGTCTGTAAGCCTGTGTGATTGACACCAGCTGCAATCGCAGGCGTTGATCCTCATAGTCGATGTCGTCCATCTCGCAGATTGAGTCCTGCGTACCCGAAGACACCTGATTGTCTTTGGCAATCAAATCAAAACGGACTGCACCGGCTGCGTAGAGGAAGCCGCCCATAAATCGGATGGGGCTCGGTGTGTGCGTGGAAATGCCGGCCGCATGAACAGTCAACGGTGTAGGTCGATGCACCCTCCTGACTAGGCCAGCCTTCTGAAATAACGGCGCAATTCCTTCCAGATCACGGATTTGTTGTGCAATCCGCCCCGCGGTACCGGGCAAGCGAACCTGAGTAACGGCTGCAAGGTTCTTGACGAGCGGGTTTGGCACGTGATCATCGGACATGGTTCATTCTCCGCAATTCTGAGGCGTAGACGGCATAGGCGCTCGCATTGATCAGTGCCTCACCGGCATCGGTGAGAGCCCTGTCGTTCACCAAACCACGCCTTGTGAGTTCATCAAGTCGTTTCCTTGCTTCTGGTTCCTCGACGTAGAAGTAGGTCGAGTGGTCCAAGGCGCGGAGAGAGTCTTCGCGATCTTCAAATGGTCCTGTACAGTGGTGCAGAAGCATCGCCCAATCATGAGGCTCCAGATCCGGTTGCTCACTCGCATCAACCGTGACTTCTGTTTCCGGTTGCTACCGGCCAGCCTGTGCGATCAACGCGTCCAGCCATGTCGTACAGGCCGGTTCGTGCTCCAACGAAGTCAGGGACCACAGTGGCAATGATGTCAGCGTCAGTAGGCCGGCGGCCGGGTGCTTTCGCCATCCCGCCATCGTCACAGCACCTCCGATACGTTCCAGCGGAAGAAGCGATCCTTCAAAATGATGCTGTCGCTCGGAGGCCAGGATGTGTGATAGCTCGGTATCACCGCCCGCGACGGGGCCGAATCGCTTGGCATGCCATCGGACCGGAACCGCACATTCTTGTCGTGCAAACGGCGGGCATAGAATCACCAGCCGGCCCGGTCGGTGAGTCCACTGGGACAGTTGCGTGGCCATTCCTTGATCGCCTTGAAACTCCTTGCCAAACACGATCAAGGTGCCGCTGGCCGGCAACTCCGTAGCCGCTTCAGCACCAAACGAGATCGCGAGTGTCTTACCGCGAGCGTGGGCGGCGAGTTCGCTAAACGTAAAAACAGAGTTGCAGGTCATAACGAGCCTCCCACGACATCATAAGTCCTCCGCAGGAAACCAGCATCAACAAGTCCATCAAGCTGTTCGTTAGTCAGTCCTGGGTTGGCTTTGGCCTGTAGCTGGGTCATTACCGAGCACCACTCCTCAAAGCTGACGGTAGTCTCCGACAGCAGCCCTCCCCCTTCGTTTTTCCACAGAGAAATTCGTCCGAGTATGTGAGTTAGACCATCGCGGAGCGACTCGTTGTCGATCTCCGAAAGTTCAACAGGATTCACATCGCTCTTACCCTTGGCACGTCGGAGCGCGCTGTACGCCGATCGCGTGTTCAGCAATTCGGGCCTGCTGAGCAGCTTCTGACGGTAGTCGGCGACAACGTATTCCAGCGTCCGCGTATGCCCGACGTTTGTGGTGAGTGATTTCTCGGGCACCTGTAACAAACGACTGCGAGCCTCGCGCGTCAGCGGAGAAAAATTTCCCTGGTTAAGTTCATCGCTGTGATCATCCAGCAGGTCATCAACCGTGTCCTTGAGGGATTCTTCAAGCTCTGCACGGATCGACTCAGGTCGACCGATTAGTTTGTCGAGCGTTGCGTCTGCCGGCTGCTTGAAGTCGTCGGGCGGGTTTCGTCATCGAGGTTCAGCTTGTGGTCTTCAAGGTTTGGCTTCAGTTTGTCGTACTCCTGTTTGTGATAGACCCAATGCACTGCATCGTTGATCTTCAACCGTAGCGTTGTTACCTGTACGAACCAGTTCTGCGCCGCTTCCATATCGTTGACATCGGGCGGAGATGCTTCAAGCGACTTCAATGTGGTGAGTTCCTTTTCCGCCTGCGTCAGCTTTGCCTTTGCCGTCTGATACCGCGACCCAGTCTTCGGGGCGGATTTGGTTGCGAAGTTGCCTGGTCCAAGAACATCGGTCAAGTCTTTGAAGATTACCGGATAGGATTTATCGAGCCAGTTCTTAGCTGCTTTCAGGTCGCTCTGAAACTGCAACAGCGGAACCAGACTGTACGCGAACTTGTTGCCAGCCACTGGTTGTGGGTACGCCCAGCTCAGGTCACAAGCGGTGGCCATCCACTCGCGGAAGATGTCCGTGGTTCGGTTACCGTCCCAGACGTAGCCCCAGAACCACTCATGCTTCGCCTGCTTGTCGCTGAACTGCGAATCCGACCCTCGATTAAATAGCGTCAATGCCAACCGAACAAGGAATGGCGGTACACCAGGCATCGTGTCGGGGCCATCACCCTGCCAAAAGCCGGATCGGTCGGCTTCGGTGTATCCCTTCGGCCGCGCTGCCGGACTCAATCCGAGCGTCTCGATGGTCTCCATCAAGTCGCCGATCTTCACTGTCTTGAGCGACCCTACATCGCCGAGTTTCTTGCCGCCCTTGTCGAGCATTGTTTCCTTCCAACCGGCGATCAATAGTTCGCGAGCCTCGGGCTTCAGTGTGCCGTTCGGTCGAAGCGGCCAAGCAATGTAGCCGCGCTGACTGACTCGATGTCTCCATTGGCGAATCTTGGCGGTCGCCGATGACTTCCAGCGATTCAGTCGCTCGGAAAATCTTGTCGTGAATCCCTCTCGACGAATCCGAAAGCTGTCCCACTGCTTGCTGGGTAATCCGATGGACTCCAGCGCCCCTTGCTCGCCGGAGTTCAAGTGCAGCATGACCGCATAATCGCGACCAGCCACGTACTCCGGCTTGTTCGACTTCGCGAACAATTCGGGCAGGTCATAATTTGTCGTCACGACGACAACCGGAAAACGCCCTTCACCCTTTCGCTGGCCCGAAGCTCCCCTCAACACCGCCAACAGTTGGTCATCACTGTTCGCCCAAGCAAGGACAGCCGTCTCTTTGGGGTGCAGCGACAATCCCTTACACTCGCGCAGTCCGCCGTCTCTGCCTTTCAAGGTACGGATAGCCGTAATGTTGTCGCCGAGCCCGGCGGGCTCGGGATCGTAGGACCAGTCTTCATCCAGCAACCGCAGCATTCCGGTCAGCACATACTCGGCGCGTTCATTTTCATTCGGCTTCAGATTGTCGACAACCTTGTCATACGCCTCGTTTTCATCTGGGTCACGGAAGACGTTGCCAGTGCTCGACTTTCGTAGCCGGGTGTCCAGCCGCCGCAACATCTCGACCGATGGCCCGATGTGAGTGGCGTTGTTCGGGGGCAAATCAGCTTCACCGACAAGCGCCGTCCACAGCGTACGCCCAACTTCTTCGACCGCGGCGTGGGGATGGATCAAATCCAACAACTGCAAAAAGGCCGCTAGCGACTGTGGCAACAACAACGTGTAAATGCCCTCCTTGTTGCCACTGTCAGGCTCATGAATCGCCAGTGTCGCCAGATCATCCAATAAGCGCTCAAGATTGATGGGGTCGGGAATCCCAGGAGCCATCCAGTTGTCCGTTCCCTTTTGGCGTTGAAACTTATTGTTGATCAACTCGTTGACACAGGCGGTACGATCCCACGTGAACTTCTGATACCGCAACGTCACCGGCTCACCGTACGCGTTGACAGCTTCCAGCAACTGCGACACCATCACCGGGTCCAGTGACGCCATCGGACGTGGCTGTTGGCCAAAAGCAAGATTTGCTGCCGCATCGCGAAGATCGCCCGACAGATTCAACTCATCCAGACAGCGATGATCGAGGACATAACGCCCAATGCGATTGGAAACCTGCAGCGCCCGCTGAAAGACGTCGCTGATCGATGGCGTGGCATCCTTCGGCATTTTCTGGAGCACTTGGTCGACAACGGCCATGATCACGTTGAACCAACCGAAATTGCCGCCACTCATCATGTAGGCAGCTTCGACCAATCCCTCGGGATATGACCGAAACAGCCGGCCATCCTGTTCCAGCGTCTTTACAAACATGCTGACGTCGGAAAACGCATTGGCCGTCAGGTCGGCAATTTCAAATCGACGGTCGGTCGATTGCACTTCCTTCAACTCGTCGCCGATCGCCGGCGAACACAGAGCCACAAACCGCAACCACGGGAAGCGTGCTCGCGCGTCTTCTTCCTTGACCGCTTTACTGAAGTCTTCGATTGCCTTGCGCAACATCGTGATGGCCTTGCCGTCCATCGTCCGAGCTTCGTCGACGTCAGGCGTGCCGGCTCGTTCCGCGGCGGTTTCCAGCTCGTCCAGCACCACGATCACATACTTGATCCCGTACTTTTTCAGCACCTCGTAAGCCGCGTTGCACAGCCGAGTGGCCAGCTCGGTGTCTTCGTAGATCGCATCTTCGTCGTGCTGGCCCAGCTCCATCGCCACGGCCAACTCCTGCGAATCAAAGCCGTCAGGCAGCAATCGTGCGTGCCCTTGTTTGGCAATTTGGTGTTGGATCGACGTATCGAACTTACCTTTGGCCAATGGCACCAACGCTTTGAAGACGGCCGGCGCGAACCAGTTATCGAGGTTCAGCTGGTCGTGTGCGACCTGTGAATACCTAATGTAAAGCCCTAGATACTGTTGACGTTCCTTGTCGTCGTCGAACAAATGAGCATCGATCAGCGTGTCTTTATCGCGGATCTTCCAACCTTTCGACGCATCATTGACCTGGGAGATGATTTCGTAGCCGAGGCGAGACTTACCAACACCCCACAGCGCCACCAGCGCGAAGACCTGCGCGAACTTGTTGTCTTCATTACCAACCAATTGCCGGTAATGCTTGAACTTCTGAAAGAAGTCGCTTTGACCCACGATTGGATGCGTGATCGGGTAACCGGTGACACCGGTCGCTTCCCACTTGTGATAAGGCTGTTCGCTCATGACTTCACCTCGTGTTCCGCAGAGTGATCGTGACCAGCGGAGTTGTTGGCCGGCTTCTGTTGCCGTCGCCCAGTCGTAGACCCGGTCCTTAATTCGGAGCCGTCCAGATCAGGAACCGCAAAGTTATTGTGGATAGTCCAGCGGACGAGCTTGCGATCACGATCGCCAAAAAATCCCCGTCCGTGCCGTGGTTGCCCCGGAGCCCAGTCGTGAACTTCGATGGCTCCGTTTTCGATGGCGTTGCTGACAACCAGATCCAGCCAGCGGGCCAAATTGTTCGATTTCAGGTCGCGATGCAACAGCCGCCACAGTTCACGCATCACCAGCTCAACAGGAACAAAGCCCGCCGCATCGGCATGTTGTTCGGTGACCTGCTTGAGCACCGAAGCCGGCGAGCTTGCGCCAAGATGAGCGGCCAAGTCGCCCGGAAGGCATGGACTGCCGTCATTCGACAGCCACTTCATTGCGTGCAGCAAGTACAGCGGCGACGCGAGCGCCGCCAATGACTTAGGCTTGGCTGTTGTTTCGACGACACCGATGCCATCGCCCCATTGATCGCCCAACAGCACGCGAGCATCTGGTAATTGCTTCAAGTCGTTTTCATCGAATGTCAGCAATCCGCAGCCAATGACCAGTGCAGGTGCCGGTTTCACACGCAGCCCGTACAGACCCGGAACGGAACGACGGGAAATCGTCCCCTCCAATCGCTTTTCCCAACACGGGCGAGGATCGGCGATCGGTTCATCCGCGGCCAAAGTTCGCAGGACGCGCTGCCAGGCACTTGGATCACGTGGCTCGGGCCAAAAAGATGGTGGGGCAAGCTGGATCTTCATGCGCTGGCCTCCACTTCTTTGCGTTCCATTCGCGTTCGCGCCCAAGACGTGCAGACTTCACGTAGCGTGTCAGCCAGGCCATCCGCCGCACGGTAGATGTATTTGTGCCCATGGCCCCGGTAACAGTCGTTGGAAAAATCTTCGCCGATCACGTAACAGGGGCGTTCTTGGGGTTGGTATGTCCAAACCTTTTCGGCCAGCAGCCGGCCGACAACTTGCCCCAACTGCGAATCCAGTTCGCGGACTTCCAGGTTGGGAACAAGTGCCATGTCGAGTGCATCGAGTACGCGCAGACAAAACTCGCCCAGTGATCCGCACAGCACTTCAACATCGTCTTCCGGCAAAGTCACGACGACGTCGATTTGGGATGGAGTGGCAAAGTCGCCGATACGGCTAGTGGGCAACTCCAGCGTCACGCGACCGCGACGTTCGGCTGCCCATGCTTCGGCCATGAAGCTAAACAGGCCGAGCAGCATCACCCACGGCGACGACAGCACCCAGGCCATCCGCGCGATGTTCTCTTCGCGGTCATAACCGCCGCATAGCACCCACTGATGACCAACGCTTGGCTCGATGCCCGGCGTGAGCAGCAGCCGGCCCGCAATCCAGTTGACGCGAGGATCTTGGCTGTCGACCTTCGGAAGTGGCTCAAACGGCTTGCCTTGTTTGCCCTCGACCAACGCAGCAGTCAGCCCCAGCACCCGCAGCAATGCCGGAGCTGCGGCGGCCTGATCGGCCGGAGCGTCGAACAATTCCAGCTCCAGGCTGCTCCAGCCTGTCGGTTCGAGTCGAGCCGATGGCAAACGCTCGCGTACGACACCTGCCGCAGCGTCTACGAAGTCGATCTGCTGGCAAAGTTCCGCGACACACTCGCGCAGGCCCAGCTTCGCAACTCGTGCTGCCTGCAAGTTCAGCCAGCTTTCACGAAATCGGGATTCCGTGGCCAGCGCTAGCGCAGAATACTCCTCCGGCATTCGCAACTGCTTTGTCAGGCGAATGAGCAATGGGGTTGCAACGACAACTCCGTCCACACGCCACCAAAGGCCGCATTGTTCCGGCCCGCTCAGATTCCAGGACTCTGGGATGCGAGCTGTCCCTTGTTGAAATAGATCCCCAAGCCGGCTCACCGATGGTTGATCGCTCATGCTTCCTCCTCGTCTTCGTTGCCGGCGTCGAGCAACTCGAACAGGGCGTCGAGGTCGGGAAACAGCGGCGGGGCGTCGGCGACATCAAGGCCCCGGGTGGTCAATCGAGCGAGCAGTTTACGGTCCCGTTCGGCGTCGTTGTGGGCGGCGATCAACTCGACCTCGGTGACCTTCTGTTCGATCAAGGCTTCCACCAAGTCGCTGCGGCAAGCGAAACGCATCCTCGAGCGCGTCGAAATCGACCACTGTCTGCTCAAGGTGGTCGTGGGCACCGATGCGAGCCCGATCGGCCAGCCTTGGCTCACCGTGCTCGTCGACTATCACACCAGGATGATCGTCGGGTTTTGTATCGGCTTCGACCCGCCGTCTTATGCGGTCGTTATGGAAGCACTGCGGCATGCGATTCTTCCCAAATCGTACCTCAAGGACCGATATCCACGCATTGAAGGAAGTTGGCCCTGCTACGGAATCCCCGAAAAGCTGGTCTGTGATCGTGGCAGTGACCTGATCAGCAAGGATTTGGAGCATGCTGCCTTTCAACTGGGCATCGAACTCGACTTCAACCCGCCCCGCATGCCGCATTTCAAGGGAACGGTCGAATCTTTCTTCGACGTGTTGAACGACCAGCTGCTGTCATCGCTGCCGGGACGCACGTTTCGCAGTTGGCAGGGCCGGGCCGACTACCAGCCCGACGACGGACCGTTGATTTCCTACGAAGGGTTGTTGGAAGTGATTCACATTCATCTGACCGACGTGTATGCGGCCAGCAAGCATCCGGCTACCTCAGCGCCAGTGCCGCCGATGCCGTGATGACCGAGTACCAATGGAAGGTGCTCAGAAGGGCCGTTCGGGAGCGATTCGACCGGCCGGAGCATCTGCTCAAACGTCCGAAGTTGATGTGATATCTCGATTTAGCCTTCGTTTTAGTTTTGACCCCACAGGGTCGGCGCAGCGGAATCGCTTGGTATACTAGCATCGCTGGCATAAAATACAACGGCGTTGTAAATTATATGGCAAGTGCATCCGAATTTACCGCTGCCGAAGCAAGGGCTATCGCTGACGTATCTCAGCGGAAGCTTGATTACTGGGACGATATTGGCTTGGTATCGCCCTCGGGATCTCGGCCGAAAAAGGGGTCAAAGAAGCATGGCCGAGGCACCAAACGTCGCTACACATTCAACGACTTGATTCGACTTCGCACCGTGAAAAAACTGCGGGATGCGGGATTAAGCCTTCACAAGATCGGAAAAGCGCTGCAAAAGCTCCGGAAGCGGTCGTCGAGTTCTGATGGTCTCTTGGAGGTTCTCATCACGGACGGCAAGAGTTTTCAGCGAGTGCGTGCCGATGGAAACGTGGAAGACCTTCTCGCAGACGGACAACTCGTCTTTGGCATAGTTGCATTGGGCCGCATCGAGAAAGACGTCGCTGGCCGAGTCAACCGCTTCACGTCGAAGGGCCGTGGCGGCACTCGAAAAGCCCGCCAAATTGGCTGACCTAACGATTTGAGCGAGAAATTTGATTTATGGGAACGTATTGATTAGGATCAATCCCAGACTGGAGGCTGCCATGACAACAACTGAATTGGATACTGTCGGCGATGTGCGGATGGGAACGGTGGATCGTGTCCTCGGTCTGCTTGCGGAGGTGATCAGACGCATGTACTTGGAGAGCAACGTGTCGACGGTGAACCTGCCCGTGAGTGACATCTATAACATCCTCCATCAGATGCAAATGTCTACGGAGTTTAGGAAAGATCTTTGCTACCTCGACTTCGATCGGATCGGCGAAGACTCATACTCGGAAGCCCTGGAGAATCTATTGTTTCAGGCCGGCACTTGGGGATTGCTCAAGGCACGAAATCCCGCCGTTGGGACGATCGGCCTCGAAATGGAGATGGCTGAGAAGCGGCTCGATAGAATGCGGCGCGAATACAGTGCCGACGCGATGGGCCGAATGGAGCAAATGGCTGCGCGCTTTCTGGAAATCTATAAAGAACGCTCCCAAGAATCCGGGATTGATTCCACCGCGTCGGCAAGTGAGTAAGTGGCCAATGTCCGATCTTCCTGAAGTTATCGACCGGTTTCTGGAAGAATTTTTGCCCAAGTCAGGCTTGATCCCCGTCGGCACACCCAAAAAGCGGATCGTCCGGGACGCTGTCTGGGGAATGATAGAGCTGGAGCCCCACGAATCCATTCTCGTCGACACGCCTCTCTTTCAACGGCTTCGTGGCATCTCTCAAACCGGATTTACATATTTTGTTTACCCGTGCGCAATTCATACGCGATTTGAACATTCGCTCGGATGCCTACATATTGCGGCGCGGCTGCTCGACGCGCTGCACTCCCGGTCCCGTGAAATTGAACCCGATCACATGCTGACCGTGCGCCTTGCTGCCCTTCTCCACGACGTGTCGCACTGTATTTTCAGCCACGTCTCTGAAGAAATATATGGCGGGGATGATGGAATTCACAAGGCAAGGGAAGAGATATGCGAGCTTTTCCCCGAAGATCGAAATATAGCGAAAATCGGCGCCGCCGAAGTCATCGTCTTTGAAATACTCACTTCGAAGAGATTTGCGGCGTTCTTTGACGAGTTGCGAGACAAGGTGGGAAAGGATTGCTTGCCCGACGGTGTCCGGCCGATCAATATCGCCAGGATCATCGTCGGCTTACCCCTTGAGGAACACCAAAGCCTCCGGTTTCTGACACAGATCGTCAACGGCCCGTTCGACGCGGACAAGCTGGATTACCAAGCCCGTGACGGCTACTTCACCGGAATCGGGTTTCGCGTCGACATCGACCGGTTGTTGGCAAGCCTGTGTATCGCCGAACAAGACGGCATCGCACATCTCGCCATCGACTATCGCGGGGTCGCGGCGATCGAGCAACTTTTGTTCAACCGAATGCTCCTATACGACTCCGTTTACCACCATCACAAGAATCGAGCCGCCGTTCAGCTTTTCAGGAAGTACGTCTCCAGCGAATCTTCACTCTCGCTGGATTGGTTCATGAACCATGACGAACACGATTTTTTCGGCCATCGCGACCTGCCAGATGATCTTCACGAATTGGCGGTCAAACTACGGCGACGGGAGCTTCCGCACCGCGCGGTCGTGATCCATCCAACAACGGTGAACGTGCCAGAACACGAGGAGAGCAAGTGGGGCTATGTGGCCGCGAAGCATTTCTCCAAAGACGGAGTGGATCGGGACTGGGTCGACAAGTGGATCACCAAACTCAAGGCCAACATGCGGGAGATCTTGGACGATAGCTCCGTTGATATCTTCATTGATTTTCCATCGACGCCCCAATTTCATGAAATTCAACGGTTCACGTACATCCAGTATGCTGGCCATACCGTCAAGCTGGAAGATGTGTTCCCTATCACATCGACTTTAGGCACTTACTCGCAACAGTACAAATACCGGGTGTATATCTTCGCTGGGAAGGACGACCGCGTGCAGGTTGCGGCGGCTGCGTACAAAGCGCTTCTGAACCGGGGCATACAACTCAACAAGGAAGCTTTCCGGCTTGCGAAGCTTGACCCACGCGATGTTGAAGAAGCCGCTGGAGTCGCGATTCCCGACAAAGCTCCCCGCCGCTAGTCAACGCGAGGCGCCAACGCCTGCCTATACATCCAGATTCCGCACTTCCAGGGCGTGCTTTTCGATGAACTCGCGGCGGGGCTCGACTTTGTCGCCCATCAGGATGCGGAATAGGTCGTCGGCGGCGCCGACGTCGTTCATGGTGACTTTGAGCAGGGTGCGGTTGTTGGGGTCGAGGGTCGTGTCGCGAAGCTCTTCGGCGTTCATTTCGCCGAGACCCTTGAAGCGGGTGATTTGCAGACCTTTTTCGCCGGCGGATCGCACGGCCGCCAGCAGACCGCGGAGGTCTTCCAGGCCAATTACCGTCTCGCCGCGGATCAGCTTGTAGCGGGCCTCCTGGGTGCCGGTTCGCTCTTGGGGAATGAGCGATTGAATCTCGAAGTTCATTTCCCTCAGGTCACGCAGATGGGTGTTGATCGTGCGGACCTCGTGCAGTTCGACGATGTGCAGCTTTGGCGCGCCGATGTCTTGTCCATTTGTCTGGCCGTTTTCGTCCTCGTTTTCCTCCTCGGCCGGCTTGTCGCTAACGGTCAACTCACCGCCGGCCGCCGCTTCCTGCTCTTCGAGGAAGGCGTCGAGCGATTTGCGATCGGGAAACCAAGATTCCTTGCTGCCCAGAAAAACATGAAACACGGGCAGCTTGCCCGACTCCGGGTCTTGCAATTCGGCGTGAGCGCGGAGACTGATGCCCCGCCGTTCCAGGGCCAGCAGCGACTCTTCAAGCTGCGCCAGCGTGCGGCATAGCTTGGCGATTCCCTCACCCTCGATGATCGGCTGCCCTTCGCCCGGATCGAACTGCGATTCGCCGATGCCCCGCTCCAGCAGTTGGGTTTTCATTTCTTCTTCGGTCTGCACGTAATAAACGTGTTTCTTCTGTCGCACGCGAAACAGCGGCGGCTGGGCCACGTAAACGTGTCCGGCGCGGACCAAATCGTACATCTGCCGGTAGAAAAAAGTCAGCAGCAACGTGCGGATATGCGAGCCGTCGACGTCGGCATCGGTCATGATGACGATCTTGTTGTAGCGGCGTTTCTCCAAATCCTGGTCTTCGCCAATGCCGATGCCAATGGCCGAGATCATGCTGCGGACCTCCGCGTTGGCCAACACCTTGTCTTCGCGGCTTTTGTAGGCGTTGATAATTTTTCCCCGCAAGGGCAAAATCGCCTGATATTCGCGGAGCCGGCCGCCCTCGGCGCTGCCGCCGGCCGAATCACCTTCCACCAGGTAAATCTCGCACTTGGCCACGTCACGGCTGGTGCAATCTCGCAGCTTGCCGGGCAATCCGCCGCCGGAAAGCGCCCCCTTGCGCTCGCGGATGAGCTGCCGGGCCTTGCGAGCGCTCTCGCGGGCCTCGGCGGCCAAGATGCCCTTGCGGGCAATAATCTTCGCGCTCTTGGGATTCTCTTCCAGATATTTACTGAAGAATTCGTTCACCGCCGAAGCTACGATGCCCTCGACCTCTTTGTTACCGAGCTTCGTTTTCGTTTGGCCTTCAAACTGCGGCTCCGGCACGCGCAGCGACAACACGGCCGTTAGCCCCTCGCGGAAGTCGTCGCCCGAGAGGTTCAAATCCTTGAACAGGTTCTGTTTTTTTCCGTAAGCGTTGAGCGCCCGGGTTAATGCGGCGCGAAAGCCCGAGACGTGCGTGCCGCCCTCGGTGGTGCTGATGTTGTTGACGTAGGAGTGGACGTTTTCGGTGAAGTCGGCCGAGTATTGCATCGCGATTTCATAGCCGACGCCTTCGGACATGCCGTGAAGGTAAATGATATCGGCGTGAGCGGGCTCGGTCGCGCGGTTGAGGAATTCGATGAATTCAATGATGCCGCGCTCGTAGTGGAACATCTCGCTATCGCCGGTTCGCTCATCCTTGAAAGTGATCTTCACGCCGCGGTTCAGAAAGGCTAACTCCTGAAGTCTTTTGTACAGCACCTGATAGCTGAACTTCGTGTCGGGGAATATCTTTGGGTCGGGCTTGAAGGTGACCTTGGTGCCGCGTTTCTTGGTGCTGCCGACGCGATGCAGCGGCCCGGTGACGACACCGCGTTCGTATTCTTGCTGATAGACGTGCCCCTCGCGGCTGACTTCGGCCTCGCACCACTCCGAGAGGAAGTTGACGACGGTCACGCCGACACCGTGCAGGCCGCCGGAGGTTTGATAGGCGCCTTTGGTGAACTTGCCGCCGAATTTGAGGAAGGTCATCACGCCTTCGAGTGTCGAGATGTCGCGACCCTCTTGTTCCGAGAGTTGTTCGTGCCGGTCGGCGGGAATCCCCCGGCCATCGTCCTCGACCGCGCACGATCCGTCGCCGTTAATCGTAACTTGAATCGTCGTGGCGAAGCCGGCCATCGCCTCATCGATCGAATTGTCGACTACTTCGAAGACCAGATGGTGCAGGCCACGCGGCGTCGTATCGCCGATGTACATGGCGGGCCGCTCGCGGACATGCTCCAGGTCGGAGAGCCGCTCCAAGTCTTCGGGCGTGTACTCGCTTTTGGCGGCCGAGCCTTGGTCGGCGGCGGCCAAGTCGCTGGGCGTCTGGCCGCTGGAAAGCGGCTCGCTCGATTCTCGCTCCCCGGGGCTCGGATCGTTGTTAGTCTGCTGCTGTTCGTCGCTCATTTAACGGGTTGCTCCCACATGGAATTTGATATCTTTAATGCTGCTCTCTGGCAGCGATTCTTTCATTTTCTCAATAAACTGCGGTGCGGCATATACCAAATTCTGCATGGCCGCCGAATTGTCGACCGTGACCCGCAATACGCCCCGGCGAACGCCACCGACCCGCGTACAGCCGGCGAAAAACTCGCCCACGATCTCTTTCCAGGCCGCTTCGATTTGGCCGACACTGCGAGTTCGTCCGTAACCCCGGCGAAGCGTCAATCGGGCCAGCAACTTTCCAATCGGCTTAGGGCTGCGGGCAGCCAGCCGAGCGGCCTCTTTTTTGCGACGCTGGGCGATGTATTTCCAGTCGTCTGCGGTGGGTTGAATAAGGGGTTTTTCCATGATTCAGTCACCTCTCCCTCTGGGAGAGGTCGGGCTCTCAGGCCCGGGAGAGGGTTGCTTTTCGCCGTCGGAGACGCCTCCTACACACTATCGATCTCTTGCTAGCGGCATGACGACGTAGCCATAACCATCGTCGGTGGAAAACAACGCGGCGCTTTCGGAATCTCTGATTTCGAGCTTGAACGTCTTTTCCGGGCTCAGCACTCGCAAAAAATCGGTCACGTAACGCGGATCCAACTTGACGGCAATCGTCGGCCCGTCATAGGCGATCGGCAGCTCGACCCGCGACTGGCCGACTTCGGCGGTTTGGCCGGCCAGCAGCAGTTTTCCATCGCCGAAGCTGAAGTCAACTCCACGGCTTTCCTCGCTGGTGACAATGGCCGCCTGACGAACCACCGCCATCAACGGCCCGACAGTCATTTCGATGGCCACGGGGTTATCCCAGCGCGGGAAAACTTCTTGCCAATTAGGAAACCGGCCTTCGACCAGTCGCGAGAATATGGTCGCCCGCTGGCTCTTAATCAACACATCGTTGGCCCGGGCGGCCACCTGGATTTCGGCGTCGCCGTCGGTCAGCGCCTTTTCAATCGTCTGCATCGCTCGGGTGGGAACGATGGTCATGCCTTCGCCCCCGGAGTGCCCGCCGACGGACATGGCCGGGCCTTCCATCTTGGCCAATCGCCGTCCGTCGGTCGC
>JADFKK010000433.1 GCA_022564995.1 Planctomycetota bacterium
GAGACGCCAACGCCGATCGGGCAAAACATGTCAGCACGCTGTTGGCGGAGTTTGAAAAGAAACAGACCGAAGCCGAACAACTCGGCGACAGCACGGTGCGATCCTGGGTTCGCGAAGACACGGTGGTGACGACCGACTTTACGGTCCTCGGAAAAATATCGCCCTCCACGTTTCAGATCCAGAGCCAATACGGCACGCTGACGACCTCCTTGGCCAAGATCGAGCGCGCGGTCCGCACCGGCCTGGGCCGCGCGGAGTTTAGCAAGACTGTCGACGTATCGGGCCAGCACCTGATGCAGCGCGGCTACAAGAAAACAACGATTCAGGTGCAACGAGGCGATCGGGTCACGGTGACCGCCAGCGGCAACATCACGATGACGCCCTGGGGCAGCGGCACCCGCAGCACGCCCGACGGCTCGACCAACTGGGGCAATTACATGGGCTTCCCCGCCGGCTGCCTGGTGGCCAAGATCGGCAACAGCGGCAAGCCGCTGCGCATCGGCTCGAAGACGACCTTCACGGCCAAGACATCGGGAATCATCTACTTCGGCGTGTCGATGAACAACAGCTACGCCTCGCAGGTTTTCCCGGGGTCGTACAAGGTGAAGACGAGGGTCACGCCGAACAACAAATAATCGAGTTCAATCCAGCACGTCGCAACGTATTACCCTTACTTCCTCAAAAGCCAAAAGGACTCGTCCCGATGACTATTTCCCGGACGATTTGGACGCTGTTGTTTATGGTTGTTTTGATTCCGGTCGCGGATGCCCAAGAGGCGGCCGAACGGGCGAAAATCAAGGCGCAAAAGGCCCAGTTCGAAGCCCAGGCGCAATTGAAGAAGCTCGTCGCCGCCGAGCGGGCCGCGAAGCAAAAAGCGATTGCCGTGCAAAGTAAAACGGTCGAAAGCAAAGCGAGCACGGATAATCCGGACGACCCGTTCGGTAAGGACGTCAAGCCGCCGGCCGAAGCGAAAAAGAAAGTCGGCGACGGCACGAGTGTCGCTCCGGCCCCGCCCAAGCCGCCGGTCGATCCGCAGCTTATCAAGCTGCACCTGCAGAACGGCTCGACCATCAGCGGACGCCTGACGATCAAGCAGATCACCATCGAAACGCGGTTCGGCACGCTGACGATTCCCATCGCAAAAATCAAGAGCATCACGCCCGGCCTGGGCAGCAACAGCCAGTTGGGCGCCCAAGTGAATGTCTTGATCGAGAAGCTGGGCAGCGACGTGTTCGGCGACCGCGAAGCGGCCGAGAAGGAACTATTAGGTTTCGGCCTGCCGGTCCGCGATGCCCTCAAGCATCGCCTGGGCGGCAGCAACGACGAACGCCAGCGGCGCTTGAAGAAGTTGCTCGCGGCGCTCGAAGAAATTGCCGCCGAGCAGGATGACGACTTCGCCCCCAGCGAACCGATCTGGATCGAGCGAGATACGGTCGAAACAACCAAATTCACCGTCTACGGCAGCATCTCGCCCAAATCGTTTCAGGTCGAGAGCAAGTACGGGCTGCTGACCGTGAAGTTGGGCGACATTCGCACAATCTCGCGAAGATTCGACGGACCGCAGGTGGAGCTAGGCGGTAAGACCAGCCTTTTGTAGCTAGCATCTAACGTCCATTGAGGGCTGATTTCGTTTCTTTAGAATTCTCGCGGTGGAAACATGGTTTCGGTTTTTCTTGCTCATTTTCTTGCCGGGCTTTTTCTTGGCTTGCCAGGGGTTCTTGGCGTACCGATTGAGACGAATGCGCTTGGCGATGGCAATCAGCGTGCGGGCCATTTGGGTCGGGGTGAGACTTGCGTATTGTTGGGTCCAGTATTTCTCGCCGACGGCAATCATCATTCCACGATAGGTCTTGGAAATCTCGTCGGCCATGTAATACGTGGAAATCTTCTCGCCCGCGTCTTCGCCATGCGCGGCGCGAACCGCCGCCTTGACGACGCTCAAGATGTTGTAAATCACCAAGCCCATGCAGAATCCGAACAGGGCCGCTTTGGGATAGCCCAGCGTTTTGATTTCGCTGTTGAGGTTTTCCGCCATCTCTTGAAAAGCCGTTTCGATCGTCCAGCGGTCGCGATATACGTTGGCGATGGCCAGCGCCGTCACCTTCTGCGGAAGATTCGTCAGGATGTGAATCTCCGTCTCGCCGTCGCGGGTCGGTTGGTTCAGCTTCACCGTAATACGACGGATTACTTTTTCGTTGCCGTCGGCGTCCCAAATCCGCATTTTCTGCTCGTAAATGATGCCCGTGTCGCTTTTGCAAATCTTCCGGCGTCGCCCCACGAGTTCTCGCGATGGCGAACTGGCGTGTTCGCGAATGATAAAATGCGCGTGGCGGGCGATGATCCCAAACAAAAACATGGCCGTGCAAAAGTTACGATCCGCCATCCACACCTCGCCGCGCTGGACCGTTTCCAGAATCTGCGGCAGCAGCGAACGCTCTTGGGCATGCCCGTCCTCGCAGGGAATCACGTCGGTGATCATCATCAACTGCGGATCGAGCACGGCCAGAGCCTGTCCGGGCAACGGAGCGCCGTTGATTTCTCGCAACTCACCGATCCGCCGGTCCGTGCGGCGGAGGTGGTTTCCGTCGAGGATCTTGACCTGATATCCCGGCAGCAACTCGCCCTTGGCACGGCCCATCTTCTCGAGGATCGCTCTGATTTGTCCCGCCGTCTCCTGCACCATGCCCCGAGACACGCACGGCTCGATTCCGCCCAATTTGTCATAGACCGACTTAACCGTCACGCCAATTTCGTCCGCCTGGGCTCGATACGCGGCGTGAACCGATGGGCGAATCTGGCACACCACCGCGGCCATCATGTCGGCCACCACCGAGAACAGCAACTCGCCACTTCGCTGCCGCCGGGCGTGTTTCTCGAATATCGCATCCAACCGCTCGGCCGCAAACACGTTTTCCAAGGCCGCACGCACCATCACACACACCGGAGCTTCCTTTTCAAATCGCTCAACAATGTCTCGCAACACCATCGCATCACCTCCTTGAATTACGTTAAGTTCAAGTACAGTGACACGTTACCAGAATGGCACTTACCTTTTCGTAACCCCTTACGGGAATTGATCTAAGTTAAAGCGGCCTACCTTGTTTACATTGCTTGGGTGTCATTAAACAACCCAGCTAGCAAGGAGGCCGCTATGGGGAATTCTACACGATGGTCGTGGAAGCAACAGGTCGATTGGTTTCGCACGCAGTTCGCACAACATGCGAGCCTGCCGTTTTCGGAGGTGTTGCCTGCGAAGGTGGTGGGCGATGGGTTGCTGTCGCTGGGCGTGCGGTTTTACGACTCGCTTTACCATCCGGTCACGGTGCTGTGGCTGTTCCTCGGCCAAGTGATCCTCGCGAATCCGACGTTGGCCGTGACGGTCGAAAATTTTCTGGCTTGGCGGTTGGGACAAGGGATGGCGCCCTGTTCGACCGACACGGGGGGCTATGCACGGGCTCGAAAACGGTTGCCCGAGGCGCTGCTGGCGTTGCTCGTGCGACAGAGCGGACGCGCACTGGAACAAGCGGCGGCGAGCGAGTGGCGGTGGCTGGGACGGGTGGTGAAATTGTTCGACGGTTCGACCGTCTCGATGCCCGACACGCTGGAAAACCAGGCGGCTTATCCACAGAGCCGCTCGCAAGCGCCGGGTGTCGGCTTTCCTCTGGCCCGCATCGGCGTGTTGTTTTCGTTTTCGGTGGGAACCGTGTTGGATTTGGGCGTCTGCCGTTGGGCAGGCAAGTTTCAAAGCGAACTGGCGATGCTGCGCGACATGTTTTCGATGTTCGATCCGGGCGATGTCTTGCTGACCGATCGTTACCTGTGCTCCTACATGGAAATCGCGGTTTTGCAGAGCCTGGGCGTCGATTTCGCGGGCCGAATGCACGCCCAGCGCAAAGTCGACTTTCGCCGTGGCAGCAAGCTCGGCCCGCACGACCATCTCGTGGAGTGGACCAAACCCAAACGGCCGGATTGGATGTCGGCCAAGCAGTACGCCTCGTTGCCCGAGACGATGCTGATCCGCGAACTTTCTTTTCCACTGGTCCGCAAAGGTTATCGCACGCGAACGATCGTGATCGCTACCACACTGCTCGATGCCCAGTTGTATCCGCAGGCCGAGATTGCCAAGTTGTACCATCTCCGCTGGGATGTCGAGATCAATCTTCGTTCGCTCAAAACCATGATGAACATGGACGTGTTGCGAGGCCACACTCCCGACATGGTTCGCAAGGAAATCTGGGCGCATCTGCTGGCTTA
>JADFKK010000434.1 GCA_022564995.1 Planctomycetota bacterium
AAGCTCAACAGGACGTCGCTGCGGCGGTCGGTGACGATGATGGGACACTTGCTGCCGGCGGTGTTGCTGGTGTGGATCGACCGCGGGTCGGGGGAGGACTGGGGGACGATGTGTTATCCGCCGTTGGGTCGTTAAGGTAAACGACGGGATGCGGCGAAGGTTGCGGTCAATTGAAACCCAACGGATCGGCGAAGACAGCGCCAGAGGGGAGGCACTGAGGTTTCAGTTTGTCAAGGCGTCTGAGAAATAAGAATGAACGACAGCGGCGCGCAGCAAATCGTACCCGGCATCTCCATTTCTGCTTCGGGCCAAGCAACGGTTGACCCGGCTCTGGCGAACGTCTTGTTCGATCTGGCCGTCAAGCTCGAAGAGCCGACAAGTCATCCGGTCGATGTGCAGCATGTTCTGGCGGCTGTGGTCTTGGCCGTTCGTAACGGAGATCTTGCTCCAAGCACAAAACTTTCAGCCGAAGATATGGTGTTGGTCGAGGTGCTGGCGCCCCATGTGAAAACCGTTTTCGACGAATACGATGGAAAGCTCGGAACAGACGATTAAAGATGCACGACACGCTGGAACAACAATTTGCCCACCAGCACTTCGGTAATGAATCGGTTGCAGCAGTGAGTTGATCCAGAAGGAACGCGGCAATGACACTAACGCCCCGATTCGAGCAAGCATTAAACTACGCCTGCATCGTTCACGCCGGCCACCGTCGTAAGGGAACGTCGATCCCGTACGTTGCTCACCTGCTCAGCGTGGCAAGCCTCGCGCTGGAACACGGCGCCGACGAGGATACCGCGATCGCGGCGCTCTTGCACGACGCCGTCGAGGACGCGGGCGGACAAGACCGAGCCGAAGATATTCGAGTGCGTTTTGGCGATCGCGTGGTGGAGATCGTGTTGGGCTGCACCGACACCGACGTAACCCCCAAACCACCGTGGCAGCAACGCAAGGAAGCGTACATCCAGCATCTGGCCGACGCATCGCCGGAGACGTTGCTGGTGTCCTGTTGCGACAAGCTCCACAACTCCCGCTCGATCGTGTCGGACCTTCGCAGTATCGGCGATGATCTCTGGACGCGGTTCAAGGGCGGCAAGGATGGGACACTCTGGTACTATCGAGCGATCGTAGATGCGTTCCGCGATCACCAAGCACCAATAGGCCTGGTCAATGAGTTGGATCGCGTGGTGACGGTGATGGAGCAGTTGGCTCAGGAGAACTGACGGAGACGCACGCATGAGATGCTACCATCGAACCAATCGCGCGGATGACATCCTCGAAAACGGCTTTCGCGATGGCAAAGGCACCTATATGACCTCAATGATGCTTGAGGGCGTATTCTTGTCTGATCGACCGTTGGATGAAAATGAGGGAGCACATGGACTGGTTGTTCTGAAGCTAGAGATACCAGAGTCTGTGCTTGTTCCGTACGAGTTGGTCGAGGAGGACAAACCGTACCGAGAGTTCTGTGTCCCAGCCGAGACCGTCAACCAGCACGGTCCGCCGACCATCCACGAGGCGGACTTCCAGGGGCGTTCGCGTGAGTTTCTGTTGAGAATGGCCGATCGACACAAGGCAGCAGGCCGAGTCAGTCGCGCGAAAGTATTACGAGAAATCCAGGTTCCGTTTTTGGAACATCATGGGCTGCTTGAAGAAGAATAGACCGTCCTTGATTTACGAGACGCGCTACCGCAATGATTCAGGCGATCGGACCAGGCAATGCCCACACTTGAAATCTTCTCCGACTACATCTGACCGTGGTGCTACCTCTGCACCGTGCGTGTAGAACGACTCCGTGCCGCCTACCAGATCGACGTCAAGTTCACGCACTTCCCGCTGCACCCTGACACGCCGGCGGAGGGTCTCACGCTTGAACAGCTCTTCGCCGGGCGCAACATCGACATTCCGGCCGCCAAGGCCCGCATGACCGGGCTGATGGCCGAAGAGGGTCTGGACTACGGCGATCGCACGATGACGTACAACAGCCGGCTGGCCCAGGAGCTGGCCAAGTGGGCGGAGACGCAGCCAGGTGGCGATGCCATTCACGACGCCTTATTTCGTGCCTACTTTGTGGACGGGCTGAACATCGCCCTCGTCGACACGCTTGTCGGGGTCGCCGAGCAGGCTAGCCTCCCGAAAGATGAGTCGCGCGAAGTTCTGGATTCACGCCGGTTCAAGGACGCTGTGAACGCCGACTGGCGGCGATCGAGCGAGCTTGGAGTCACCGGCGTGCCGACTTTCGTCGTGGGCAACCACGTTGTTGTTGGGGCGCAGCCGTACGAAGCGTTGGAGAAGCTCGTTGTCGAAGCCGGGGCAAAACCGGCAACTTGAAAGTGACCCGCCATGCCTGCCCACAAATGGACCTTCAAGTCACGATTCCGTGTCAACGCCTACGACTGGAAAGGGACAGCGCTGGCGTCGAAGCGGTTGAGGGAAGCCGTCTCAGAGATCAAGAAGGTCGCCAAATCCGAACCTGTTGTCGCAGCGGACGGGGCGGTCGGTTTGATGGAGCGAATCTGGCCCGCACTGCAAGGAATCGATAGCTCGTCCGGTGCGTTGGGCAGCGCCGTGAACCGCACGCTCGATGGGCTGATTCCATTCGTGATCGATGCGCCCGCCGACACAAAGACCCGCAGCAAATGGCTGGATCGGCTGTACGAAGCCGTTCAAGAAGACGGCGTCGATTACCTGTCGCCGGTCGAGGATCAGTGGGGAGCCATCTGCGGCGGCGACGGCGACCTGGCCAACGATTGGGCTGACCGGCTGTTGCCGCTGGTCAGGAAAGTATGGTCAAGCGAAGAGATCGGCGGCTGGGTGAAAGGAGCGTCACTCTGCCTCTCATCCCTGGTCGCGGCCGAACGGTACGAGGAGCTTGATGCAATCCTGTCGCTGCGATCTTTCCGCTTCTGGCCCTTCGACAAGTTCTGGGCTGGTGCCCTGGTGCAGCAGGGGCAGATCGACGAAGCGATCGAATTTGCCGAGTCTTGCCGTAAGGACCGTCCCGGTTACGACGACGGGACCATCGTTGAGTTCAGCGAGCAGACGCTGCTGGCGGCCGGACGAGTGGATCAAGCATACGACCGCTATGCCATGGAAGCCGCACGGGCAACAACCAACTTGGCGACCTTCCGGCAGATCGCAAAAAAATACCCGGACCGCGAGCCGCGCAACATTCTGCTGGACCTGATCGCGCAGCACGGCACCAAGGGCAAATGGTTCGCCGCCGCCAAGGACGCTGGTTGCCTGGACGTGGCCTTGGAATGTGCTGGCGACTACGAGGCCGAACCGGCGACGTTAATTCGTGCCGCTCGCGACTTCATCGACAAGGATGCTGAGTTCGCCGCTCACGTCGCCGTTTGTGCCATCACGAACCTGCTGGCGGGTGGCGGCTACGAGCCGACCACGTTGGACATGATTCGAGCGTATCAGCACCTCGCCAACGCGGCGGCCAAGTGCGACAGATTGGGCTGGGCTCAAGCAGAAGTGGATCGGCTGATCGCGAAGGGCACGTCGTCCGACCGGCAGGAGATGTCGTGGGCGCTCGTGGCGGAGCGGGGGCGACAGCCGTGACACCATTAACGTAATCGTGGTGAACTCGAACATCATTTCCGGCATCGATCACGCGATTCTCGCCGCCCTTCGCTCAACCGACTTCACCGGGCCAACTTCGACCTTCGGCGCGTGAAAAACACTCGGTCGCGAAGGCTCACGATTACGACGTCCACCGTCGCGAAACGGGACACGGAGCTTATCGGTCGTGCCGCTCTTGAAGCGGCATGAAATCAGCCGGCGGGCGCGCAAAGACACCCCTGGCCCATTGCTGGACCAGAGGTGCTCTGGTTACAACTCGATCGCCTCGACTTCGGCGACGAACCGGCCGGTGTCCTCGGTGAGGAACGCGGCCACGACGTTGAACACGGCGTCGTTGAAGCCGCCGACGTTCAGGATATCGCTGCGGTCCGGAGCCTGGGTCGAGTCGTACGGCTGAAGATCGATGCAGATCAGCTTCGGTGACGCGACACCGAGTCGTTTCTGATTCTTGACGAACTTCTGCCACTCGGCCATCACACCCGTTGCTCCGCCGTGACCAGAGGCATACGGCCGATCGCGGTAGACCCAACTCTCGTAGTCGCTGATCAAGACCACACCCGCGAACCGCCGCTTGCGGAACTTGGTGTTGGCCTCTCGGATCGGCACCGAGCAGTCTGTACCACCGCCACCGAACTGCGCCA
>JADFKK010000435.1 GCA_022564995.1 Planctomycetota bacterium
TTGCCGGTGTCGCTGTCGTAGGTCACGGCCAGATGATACTTCACCCCGTCAAACAGATCGGTCACGTCCGTGCCGCTGGCCAACACCACGCTGGCGCCGTTGACGTACAGCTTCATGTTGTTCGGCGCATCGTTCTCGATGAACAACGTAAAGGCGTCCTGCTCGTCATCGGTGGCGTAGGCGAAGATCGGCGTGCCCGCCCCGATGCCGGAGGTAATCTCATCGGAGACGAAGGTCACCTCGACCGTCACTGCCGTCGACGAGAGCCCCAGGAAGTCGGCCGCCAGGGCCACGTCGCCCGTGCCGTCCTCGTTCAGCCACAGCCCCGGATCGACGACGAACGACCAGGCCTTCGGCGCGATGCTGTTGCCGGCCATGTCGGTGATGTCGTCTTCGTCGATCGCCAGCACAACGTCGACCGCCCCGGGCAGCAGGCCGCTGACCGGGAATTTCCAGACGTTGTTGATAATATGGGTGGGAGTTCCGATGGTGGCCTCGATGCCTCCCAGGCCGAACAGTTCCAGATCGCTGGCGTCGACCCCCTGCACCTCCTCGCTGAAGTTGACGTAGACGTCGATCGAAGCCGAATAGACCGTCATCCCCTCGCCGGGCCACACCCACGTTGCCTCCGGACTAGGCGCCCCGCCCGGCCCGGTCCAAGCGGTCAGCAGCACGGTCAGATCACCGAAATCGACGAGCGTGGTCGTCGGCTCGACGAGATTGCCCTGGGCCATCGAGACGTCTTTATTCCAGTTGGCCAGCAGGGTCGTCAAGTCGTCGAAATCGACGTAGTCATTGCCGGTCAGGTCGCCGTTCACGTCGGATGCGACTATGAACACGTCCAGAGGGGCCGAGACGATGGACAGGTTATCCGGGCGCTCGTCGAGTGTGTCATCCTTTTCGCCGACGCGGATCGTAAACTCGTAATCGTCCAGCGCCAGCGCCGTCCCAACCGTGATCGAGTAATTCCCGCTGGCGTCCGTCTCGTCCTTGTCTCCGGTCGGGGCGCCGTCCTTGTAGAGAAACACCCAGGCTTTGTCGACCGGCACCGAGTTGCCGCCGACCGTCCGAGTCAGCGTCCCGGTAAACTCCGGCATCGTGTCGGTGGTAATGTTGTTGGAGTTGCTGCTCCCCGTATCGCTATCCTCGTGCAAGTCCGGCGCCGCGTTGGGCGTAAAGTCCGTGTAGTTGCGATAATGGCGGAACTGGCGATTCTCACCCACGATGAACATGTCGAAGCCATCGGTACTAAAGGTGATGGCTTCCGGCTGCGGCATTCCCGACAACGAAAAACGGTCGTCGTTGCCACCGGCAAATGCCCAGTTGCTGCCGGTACGGGTCAGGCGCGTGACCTGTGTCTTGTTCGCATCTCTTTCGCTGGTAATGAACAGATATCCGCCGGCAAAGGCCAGGCCGCTGGCGTCATTACTGGTGCCCAATTCGTTGATAAGCCCGCTAACATCAATCGACGTCGTGGTTCCGTCCGACGCATCGATTTGATAGAGGATTTCATTACCGTTTGCCGGAGAATCGATGTCCGTCCAGTTTAACTCCTTGACCGCATAGTAAACCGGATCGTCCGCGATTGAGTCGAAATTGCCGTCGGGGTTGTAGGCGAGACCCTCGATGTTGTCGTTGTTCGTGTTAGCGCCGTCGAAGTCGTTTGGGTTTTTGTCCATCGTGATTTCCGTGAGCACCTGATCTTCAACGGTGGATTCGTCGATGGTGTCCGTCGAACCATCGGAGTTGGTGTCGCCGTCGATCACGTTGCCGTCATCGGGACCGTCCGCATCGATCAGAAATTCATGGATGATGCCCATTTGCTCGCGCACGAAGGCGAATTTGTTGTTTCCAAGATAGACGATCTCCTCGGGATCACCTTCCCTCAGCGAGTCCGGATTGGGCTGCGGCAAGTTGGGATCGTCGAAACCCGTAAACACGATTTCGCGCTGTTTGACGAGAGAGGTAAAGGTGCTGTTGTACTCGTATTCAAAGATCGCGCCGTTGTTGGTGTTTGCGCCGTTGTCGATGATGAAAAACGAGTCGGTCGGTTCATGGTAGACCACGCCGGAAAAGTCGTCGGCACTCGTCCCCGTAAGATCGGTGAAATTATTGTATAGTTCGTACCCAGAAAGGTCGAAGGCGGCTAAAAGTCGGCGATCTTCAAGTGGCTCAAGCGACAGCCTTGAACGAAAAGGAATTCTTGAGGAACGCTTGCGGTTGGCGCCTTTGTTCTTGCCCAAGCTGATCAGGTCGAGTAGTGCTTTCTTCAACATGATTCAATCCCTTTCGATAACGCGTGAAGTGTGAAAATGTTCAACGTAGCCGCGTTCGACGCACGGCTCGATTTCGTCTCGTCAACGCATGAAAACTTAGAATGAGCCCCATAATGACTGTCAATGTGAGCGACTCCGGTTCCGGAATCGTGTGCAATACAATCCTTGCGCTTCGCGGTTCGAACGAATCGACCAAGACGATCACGTTGATGTCCGAACCGTCAAGCAGGACTCCAATCAACCTGTCGAAACCCTCGACATTCATAATTTCATATTCGCGAAGATAGACGTTGATTACGCCATCTCCTTGAACAGTGAGAAACGCGCCGCCCCCTGCCTTCTCGAAAGTTCCGCCGTATAGATTCACCACCGCCGAATCTTTCGCCTCAATATCGTCACCGAAGTGGCCGCCGTAGATGTTTGCGACGCTGTCGTCCTCCATTTCTACGTCTTCGTCCGTCGCTACCAAACCGTCGAAAATGTTGACCGTGCTGTGGTCGCGTCCGAAGATGAAACTATGCGTCCTCCCACCTCGGATGTTTAAGACGCTGTGGCCATTTACGACGATCGATGACTGGATAATCGCGCCGTCCACGACATCAACCGTCGTCGGAGAATCAGGCCCATCGTAAATCTGAATCGTTCCCCCTGCGTGCGGAGAGTCAATCGTGGTGTCCATCGTAATAATCTCCGCGCCGACCGGCGGCGCGATCCAACAACAGATGAGCATGACTGCGATGGCGTATCTCATGGTTGTTCTCCTCGTAAGCATGGCTCAAGCGACAGCCTTGAACGAAAAGGAATTCTTGAGGAACGCTTGCCGTTGGCGCTTTTGTTCCCGCCCAAGCTGATCAGGTGGCGTATTGCTTTCTTAAACATGATTTTGCCTTCCATAACTTATGGGATGTGAAAAAAATTAACGAAGCCTTCTTTTACGAACGATTCCAAACGCTCTGGCCCTTCCAAGACCGGTCAACACGATCATCGCGAGCAGGCCCAGCAGCAATGAGTCGGGTTCGGGGATTACTGCATGGAGCACAATCTCGCCGTCTCTGATATTGAATGAATCGACGAACAGCCCCACATCGATCGCCGAGCCATCACTTAGCACTCCAATCAGCCTTGGTTGACCGCCGAGGGGAGGAGGAGGCACAATTTCGTATTCGCGCTGATCACGCCGTCCTGCTGAACGGAGAGCGAAGCGCCACTGTTAGCCTTCTCAAAAGTGCCGCCATAGAGGTGAACTGTTGCCGAGTCCGACGCCTCGATGTCGTCACCGAAGTGCCCTCCATAGATGTTCGCCACGCTCTGATCCAGCATCACGATGTCGTCACTCGCCACGAGGCCGCCGTAGACGTTGATCGTGCTGTTGTCCAGACCGTAGATAACACCGCCCGTGTGCCCACCGCGATGGTTCAACACGCTGTTGCCATGCACACGGATATCAGTCCCGACGATCCCCCCTTCGACAATGTCGACGGTCGTCGGCGAATTGGGACCGTCGAATATCTCCACTCCCCCGATCAAACCGATTCTAAAGTCAATCGTCGTATCGGTCGTGATAATCAACTCCGCCGACGCGGAGCTGACCATCCAACAACATACCAGCAAGAGTGCAACGGCGCATTTCATGATGGCCCTTCCTGGAATTGAGCGACACATGGAATCAAGACGGCCCACGTGGCGATGACGGACGTGCATGTATCGTCGCAGTCGCGCTGACGACCCAAGAAGCAAGGCTGCGACAAAGACCAAGACGATCGAAGCCGGTTCCGGAATCGCGTGGAACAAAATCTCCCCGTCTCTGATATTATGGCTCACCGCAAAAAAAGTGTCACATTGGTATGGACGGCGATTCTTGATTTTCGCATAACTCGCTCGCATGAGTGGGGAGGTATATTCGAGTTTTGACGTTCGCATTCGCGCCGTACTGGCGGT
>JADFKK010000436.1 GCA_022564995.1 Planctomycetota bacterium
GAGGTTAGTTCGTGGGCCGGGTCGAGGCCGAGGGCGGCCAGGACGGTGGCGTGGACGTCGGCGACGCGTTGGGGACGATCGACTTTCTTGCCGCCGGCCGGGTCGGTGGCGCCGATGATTTGGCCGCCGCGAAGGCCGCCGCCGGCCAGCGCCCAGGTGAAGCCGTGCGGCCAATGATCGCGGCCGGCCGCCAGGTTGATGTTCGGAGTGCGGCCGAATTCGCCGCCACAGATAACCACGGTTTCGTCCAACAAATCATGCTCTTTCAAATCGCCGATCAAGGCCGCAAACGCCGGATCGAGAATCGCCGCTTGCTTGCGATGCCCGCCGTGATTCGCAATGTGTGTGTCCCAGCCGTCGAGCGTCACTTCCACACAGCGAACCCCGACCGCGACCAATCGTCGAGCCGCCAAACAGCCGCGACCGAAGGGCGTGTTTCCGTAGCGATCGCGCACGGCTGGCGACTCGCCGCTGACGTCGAACGCTGCGAGGTGTTCGCTCAACATCATCTTGCCGGCCGCCGCCATCAGTTGGCGGTGCAGCGTTTCTTTCGCTTGCCGCTGGCGACCGCGAGCGAAGGCTCGTTCGACTACGTCCAAATCGGCCAGCCGACGCTGCGCTCGCTGGTCGGGAACACGGGCCGTTACGTCGGGCACCTTTTGTTTCGGGTCGTTGGTCTTGAAGGCGTCGTAACGGGCACCGAGGAAGCCGCCGCGGCTGGCCCATTGATTGGGAATAATCGACACATGACGGGGAATACCACTTTTCGAAATGCCCTGGGCGTCGAGATCCTGCTCGTCGTGTTCGTGGCAAACAATCGCCCCCAGCGACGGATGCAAAATCGTCGGCAGCGGGCGGTAGCCGGTCTTGCCGAGGTAGGTGCCGCGCTCGTGATCGCCCTCTTTGCTAACGAGGCTGCGAATGAGCGAGACGTGTTTCATTTGCGCAGCAAGGTTTTCGTAACCCTCGGCCAGTTGCAGGCCGCCCACGTCGGTGTCGATGGCCTTCGTATCGCCGGCGATCTTGCTGTGGGGGTGCGGATCGAATGTTTCCAATTGACTCGGCCCGCCGGCGAGCCAAAGGAGAATCACGCTGCGAGCGCGGCGCTTGGCGGGCTTGGGCCGTTCGTCGGCAAGCACCTGCGACAAAGACGAAAGCCAAGCGGCACCACCGAGGGCGCCGGCTTGAAGAACGTCGCGACGATGGACCGCTAGTGATTCCATGAGAACTCCGTCGAGTTGAGCAGTGTCCAATAGAGATCTTCCAGGTGCTCTTTGCGATTGCCGCCGTTGTTATCAACACCGTCGAGCCGGGCGACAAAGTGTGCGAGTTCCGGCGTGGTCGGCCGTCGGCTAAGCACCGCCAGATACGCCATTTCGACCGCTGCGCCACTTTCGGGCGCGAGCACGGCAATCCGCGTCGCGGCATTGGAGATCAGGTCGTCCTTGGTCTTGTCCTTCACCAAATCGCCGTTCATCATCAGCAGCCGCTGCGGAATCGTACCGCCACCCTCTTCCATTTCGGCTTCGCCGGCGTCGCCGTAGCGCTTGATAAACTCGTTTTGGCCCGAGGCTCGGGCAAACCGCAGGATAATGTGCGAATCGTGGTCGATCGTTGGCAGCCAGGCCGACTGTAACAAGGCGCCGACGACCTGTTCGCCCCGCAATCGGGTCAGCGGGAACACGGCCCAGTGTTGGCGATGATCGTTGGTGATCTGGCGATCGGTAACTTGCGGATCGGCCCGGCTTTCAAGCTGAAACACACGACTGGCCGCGATAACGTGGACCAGCCGCCGCAAGTCGTAGCCGTGTTGGATGAAATCGTCAGCCAGAATCACCAGCGGCTCGGGCAGATCGCTTTCGTCCAGCGGCAAGTCGTCGATCGGATCGACCAGCGGCCGACCGAGCAACAGCGCCCAAAAGCGATTGACCGTCGCCCGGGCGAAGGCCTTGTTTTGAGGATGGGTAATCCACTCGGCCAACCGCTGGCGTAGCGGTCCATCGCTAATGTCCAGGTCGGCCAGAAACGGCACGCGCGGTTCGATGGCTTCCGCTTCGGCTGCCGAAGCATCGTCGCCAGACGATGGCTCGTAATGACCTTTGCCGTCGCGCACGCCGGTGAATGTCAGATCGGCCGATCCGAAATACGCGGCCAGCCCCTGAAAGTCGCGTTGCTTCCAGTCACCGCCCAAGTGGTCGTCGTGACATTTAACACAGTCGAGCCGCACGCCGAGAAAGGCCCGCGCGACGCGGCCGGCCAATTGATCGGCGTCCGGCTTCTTGTCTTGCTCGTCGTCGCCGCCCATCACGGTGACCGTCAGAAAGTTGGTCGCCGGGCTGTCGGTCCACACACCCTCGGCGGTGATCAATTCACGGACCGTCTCGTCGTATGGGCGGTTGGCGTGAAGCTGATCGCTCAGCCAGGAGACGAATCGGCGGCGGCGAAACAACAGAAACGGGCCGTCAACGACGCCGACGTAAACTCTCGTCATCCGCTCGGCCAGATAATCGCTGCAGCGGCGGTCGCCCAGCAGCCGCGCGGTCCACCAGCCAATGCGATCGTCCGCCGGCCGCTGCTCGAACTTCCGAATTTCCTCCAGCGAAGGGATCGTGCCGACCAGCGCCAGCGAGAGCCGTCGGGCAATGGCCAAATCGGGCGCCTTGTCAGCCGGATGAATTTCGGCCGCTGCCCAGTCACGACCGAACGACGCATCGAGTCGTCTGACGGTCGTCCGCAACTCGCCCGGGTCGGGTGCTTCGACCGCGCGATCCGCCTCGCCCGCCGGCGGAAAAAACAGCCACACGACGGCCACGGCACTCGCCCCGCCCACGATCGTCAAAAATAACAGGTTTCTCGCCCACATGGTTTTTTGTTCGTAGTGACCGGCTTCAGGCGGTCCGTTCGTGCTGCAAGGCTTCAATCGGTCCAATCCACCAGCAATTCGACCCGCTGAAGCGGGTTACTACAAGCAAGCGGAACCTACCAATGATTCTATTCGATCACGGGGCGGAAATCTTGGCAACATCGAACCCGCCGCGGCGAAATACTGCGTAGAATGATGTCTGGGGAATGCTGCGCATGACCACGTCGTCAAAATCTGCACCCGTTCGCGCGGAATTGATCCGCCCGGCTCCGGCGGACATTGCGCCCGCCGAGCTGACGGAAGAGCCGGTCGCGGCCATCGCCATCAATCTGGAATCCGACCTCCCGCCGATCCTCACCCAGTTCGCGCCTGTGTTGGCCGAGTATGTGCCCGATACGCTGCTGCGGAAGATCATCAAGCTGGCTCGGGCGATTGCCCGGGCGACGGAGTGGGTCTTTGGCGTCGGCGCGCTGATCCTGGGACTGGCCATTCTGGCCACGATTCCCGTGTTGCAATTGCTGAGCCTCGGCTATCTGCTGGAAGTCACCGGACGGGTCGCCCGCACGGGCCGGCTTCGCGATGGATTTGTCGGCGTGCGGAAGGCGGCCCGGGTGGGCAGCATGGTGTTTTGCACGTGGGTGCTGTTGTGGCCGCTGCGGTTTGTTTCGGGGCTGCGTCTCGACGCGATGTTGATCGACCCGGCCAGCAAATCGGTCGGCATGCTGACCGCGCTCTTAGCGATTTTGTCGATCGCCGTGGCGCTGCATGTATCCGCTGCCTGTCTGCGGGGAGGAAAGCTGCGGCACTTCCTTTGGCCCGGACCGATCAAGTTCTTGAAGCTGACTTTCGGCCGCGGCTCTTATGCGCGGGCACGAGACGGCGTGTGGGATTTCGTCCATTCGCTGCGGCTGCCGTATTACTTCTGGCTCGGTCTGCGCGGCTTTGTCGGCGGGCTGCTGTGGTTGGTGATTCCGGTCAGCCTGTTGGCCGCCGGACACACCGCGTGGCCGCTGGGATTGCTCGGCGGGGTGCTGATGGCGCTGGTGGTGATGAACCTGCCGCTGCTGCAAGCCCGCTTTGCCGCGGAGAATCGCTTTAAGGCAATGTTCGACGTGTGGGGCGCGTGGCGCTGTTACTATCGCGCGCCGGTGGCGTATTGGATCGCGCTGACGCTGACGTTGCTGATGGCCCTGCCGCTGTACGCCTTGAAGATCGAGATCATCCCGCGCGAGGCGGCCATGCTGCCGGCGCTGCTGTTCGTGATTTTCGCCTTCCCGGCCCGCCTGGCGCTCGGCTGGGCCTGTGGACGGGCCGGCCAGCGACTGGCGGCCCGTCACTGGTTTTTCGGC
>JADFKK010000155.1 GCA_022564995.1 Planctomycetota bacterium
CTCACGGGGCTTCGACCGCCGGGTCACCCCGACACCCGCCCGATCGGCTACATGGCGAACGAGCAATTACCAAAGTCAGTACCTTTCAACTAACAAGATCAACCAGACTTAACCTGGCGCACCGAATCACGCGAATCTACGCGAATGTTCCACTGGGTCACCGAAAAAGCGTGTTGATGCGGTTGCGCTGAGTCGAATATCGTACTGCCAATCAACGTCGCACGATTCGCGTAGATTCGCGTTATTCGCGGGCAAAACTGTTTCGTTTGCTTTGAATTCCTATTCACGTCTGCTAGCTGGAGCCTAAGTGGCGCTGTCCAACTACCGCCGGCACGAAACGAATTGAATCACTGAAAGACGCCACAGTTGAGCCACCGTTGAGCCGGGACGAATGGGCGCTGCCGACTGCCGTCAGGCGCCCCCGCCTCGAAACAGGGGCTCGCTGAGCTGCTTCGTCGTCACGATCGCGACGGTCTCACCGCTCGTCGAGTTGACGATCCGACCCATGCTTTCGCCGGCAGCCTGTAACCGCATGAGGGCGGAAAGATGGTTTTCGTCGTCGGGAATCTCAATCAACGGGCGAATGTCGTCAATTTCGGCGGCCTCTTGTAGATAAAGGTCAATCACGCGCAGGTAACCGATCAGGTTGCCATCCGATCCTTCGACGGGATAAGCGGATACCTTTTGTCGATGAGCCAGGCGCAGCACGTCGGCCTTGCTCATGCCGTGCGAAATGCGGGTGATCCGCCCCGCGGGGATGGCCGAATGGATCGCCTTCTGCTCGGCCATTGAAAACAGGCTCTGCGCAAGATGCTGCTGCGACGGGCGTAACAAGCCGACCTGATGTCCTTCGGAGAGCACCTGCTGCAATTCCTTTCGGGCCAGCGTGAGACGGACCCGCTGCGGTGACTCGCCGAGAATGGTCTGTAGCACTTTGTTGAGCGCCCAGACCAGTAAGCTCAGCGGTAGAAACAAGACCGCGCAGATGAGAAACAGCGGGCCGACCGCGCGCAACAGCCGGTTGGGAGCATGAAAGAACAAGTTCTTGGGCAATAATTCGCCGTAGACGAACACCAGCGGCGCCAGCACCAGCGGCGCCAGCATTTCGGCGAATTCGGCGAAGTAGCTACCGCGGAACAAACGCTCGGCCCCGATGACGATCGCTGCGGACGTCACGTAATTCGCCAGATTGTTGCCGATCAGCGTGGTGGCCACAAAGATCGACGGGCGGTTGATCATCCACAACATGCATTTGGCGGTGATCGATCCGCCCAGCGCGTCGAGCACCAGCCGCACTCGCGTCGCGCGGTAGAATCCCGTTTCGGTCCCGCTGAAAAACGCGCTGAAGAAAATTCCCACGGCCAGCAGCAAGGCAATCCACACGTACGATTCGGTCATGACGTCGCCTCGCGGTCTTTGGCGGTTAACTCCACAACCAGTTGGCCCCGCTCGGGCACGTCGATGACCTTGAAACGAAACGGGCCCCAGACACACTGATCGCCCAGCGCGGGCAGCCGCTGAAGCGTCTCCTGCAAAACGCCGGCCAGCGTGACGCTCTTGCTGGCGGGCAACTCGTAATGAAAGAATCGTCCGAGCCGGCGCAAGCTGGTCATGCCCGTGACGTGCCACAAGTTATCGCTGACCTGCTGGATCGGTTCTCGGTTGAGAATTCGCTCGCTGCGGCTGGGGCTGGGAGTGAAAATCGTGTCGAGAATGTCGTCGAGCGTGAGGATTCCGATCGTTTCGCCGAATTCGTTGACCACGGCGGCGACACGTCGCTCTTTGGCGCGCAACTCCTCCAACGTCGCGCCGACCGTTGTGCTCCAGGGAACGTACAGCACCTCTTCCGCGTAACGCTCGAGATGTTCTTCCGGCAATTCCGACAGCTCAAGCAGCGCAATGGCGGCCGCCACTTCTTCGCTGTCCGGCTCGGTCACCAGCAGGTATCCGCTCGGCGGCATCCGGCCCTTAAGATCGGCCAGCGCCACCGGCGGGCGGAACGACATAAATTGGATCCGGGGACGCATCAGCTCATCGACGCGAATTTCCGACAGCGAAACGATGTTCTGCAACACGGCCCGCTCCTGTTCAACCAGATGGGCATCGTCGGTCGACAATTCGACGGCCCTTTCCAGGTCGCTGATCGCCAGATACGGCTCTGGCTTAAAGCCGGGCCAGATCACCCGACGCGACAGCAGATTGGCCGTTTGGAAGATGCCTATCACGGGATCGAGCGCACGAACGCTCGCGGCCAGCGGCACTCCAACCATGGCCGACAGGGCTCGGGGGCGAATCACCGCCAGGCTTTTCGGCAGCAGCTCGCTGAAAAAAATCAGAGTCATCAGCGAACCGAACGCGAACAATCCTGCCTGTGTCGCGTGGCCCGCATCGCGCATTTTCAGGCTGACGATCGAGGCGATGGAAAAGAACGAGATGTTGATCATCAGGTTCCAGAACAAGACGGCCGTCAGCAGGCGATCGGGATCGGCCAACAATCCGGCCGCGATCTGCTGGGCGCGATTCCCTGAACTTAACTGGCTGCGTTCGCGTCGGGTGAGATAGAATAGCGCGGCCTCGCTGGAGGAGAAAAAAGCGGAACCGACCGTCAATACGGCCATCGCGATCAGCCAGGGAGAATGTTCCAGCAAAACGTCCACCGCGGTTATCATCTTCCTTCCATCTCTACGTCGAACGCATGCAACGCAGGCACCAGCATGGCGGCGGTTGTAAAAGCGTAGGTTATCACGACTACGGAAAACATCGCCAAAGTATGAGGGGGGTCCAACAGAAAGCACGTTATCGCATAAAAGGTCGCGATCGGACATCCGAAAGCCGCCAGGGCAATCGCTCGGGAGTGATGTCGTCCGCCGAGCGCCAAATACAGCCCCACGCCGCCGCCCAGCATGAACGCCAGAAACGGCTGCAACTGCATCGGAAACGACCCCCTAAAGGCGAACAAAATCCACATGCAGGTGACGATGCCGAGCGTCAGAAAGAACAAGGTTCCCTGGCTCACGGCGATCGCGCTTCGGCTATTGAAATAGTTCATCCCAACGTGGATTCCCGTCACCGCCCCGAATAGATTAATCACCGTCAGGCCGCCCATCAGATAGATCAGGTTTTCGGTCGTAATCCCCCCGGCCCAGCGCAAGTATCCAATTAACAACAAGGGCAAGATCACCATTTCCTTGGTGTTGTAGAACACGCCGCCCAGCTTGCCGAAAATAATCTCCTTGGCCGTCAGATCGGTCACCAATAACAAATCGAGCGATCGGCCGTCGCGCTCCGTGGTGATCGAAGTCACTGCCATGGCGTTAATCAACATCAAGCTGAGCAAAAACAGGGGAATCAGCGCGGTGGCTGCCACCGGGATCTCACGGGAGACGTCTCGGCCACCCGCCGCGGCACCTTCGATCGTTTGATGAAGCACCACCGCTGCCAGGGCGAACAAGACAAGATAGGCCGCACGTATCACCAGCACCTTGCGCCCGTAGGCCCACGTTCGTGTTTCACGCCAAAGAATCGGATTGTTCCAAACCCGGCGCAGCTTTCCCGGCGCGGCATGGACCGAAACGTCTGGCCGTGCTTCGTCCTGCGCCGCTTCGTCTCGCGCCAAGTCGTGTTGGGCGCCCCAAATACTCTCTTGCGTCGCGCCAACATCTTGCCCCGCGTGAGCCTGTCTTGACGGGTTCCAAACGCGCACACGGCCGATCGCAATCAGATTCAATAACACGCTGATTCCCACGGCAATCGCCGCAAAAGCCGGCACGACGCTGACCACGGTGCCGCCCACGCTGTCACTTACCATTGGCCGCACTGCGTCGAGCATGGCCCGCCAGGGGCTAAACCAACTCGCCCACTCCTCGCAGGCGATTCCCACGGGCGCCGCGCCCAGGACACCAGCCCGAACGATCTCCCAGCCGGCCAGCCAGAAGACGATGGCCAGGGTGGTCAGGGCCAAGGTCTGGAAGGTCTTCTCGCGCCACAGCGCCAGGGTCGACCCCAGGCTGCCGGCGGCCAACGCCGAGGCGACCGTAACGGCCATCACCCGGGCGATTTGGTCGAATCCGATGCCGCCCAACAGCGCCGAAAGCATCAGCAGCGGCAGCGCCGCCGCCAGCAACACCAGCACGTTCAGCAGGCTGGCCAGTAACTTGCCCAGCACCAGTTCGCTGTTGGTCAGATTCGTCAGCAGCAGCAGAATCAGCGTGCGGCGATCTTTCTCCTGAGACACGGCGCTGGCCGCGAGCAATGCCGAAAAGAACACCGCCAACGCAAGCTGAATACAAGCCAGCAGCGGAAACAACGACGAACCGAACCGCGCGACGTCGCCCACCGCGCTGATCGTCTGCGTGCCCGCCAGCACCAGCCAGGCCGTACACATCAACACCAACAGCGCCAATACATACGCCGCCCGCGATATAAATAGCCGCGCGCGGCGCGGCGCCGTAACCACCTCGCGAGTAAACACCGGTCCGACCAGCAAGCGAGCATCTCCTTGGGTAGTGGGGCGTAGGGGGTTGATCCTGAACGGTTAGGTTAAGCATCGTTCGAGAAATAAGTCTCTCACGAAACGACATTCGGCGAGCGGAGGCCGTTAGGCCGCCGGTAATTCCTCGTTGGGCGTCAATCTCTTCGCGTGCGGCTGTATTACCCCCGAGCTAACGCTCGGGGCTCGCCATGCAAGAATGCGACACATGTTTATCGAGCGATGCTTGATCGCTAACCGCGTCTATTATAGGCGGGCAGGGCCGCTTGCGAAACACTAAAGCATCGTTCAAGAAATAAGTGTCGCATTTTTTCATGGCGAGCCGCGAAACGTAAGTTGTGAAGTTGCGCAAATCAGCCGCGGAGCGGCGACATCGAATAGCCTGGGGCGCGAGCCCCAGGAAATCGTGGTCGAATTAATTTCTAAGAGCCCCGGAGGGGCGACATCGGACGACGTCGCATTGGGTGTCGCCCCTCTGGGGCTTTCCGCTGGATCGTCGACACGATCCCTGGGGCTCGCGCCCCAGGCTATTTGATGCCGTCCCTCCGGGACTAAAAAATGTGCGACTTTGAAAAGCGTTAGCTCGGGGGTAGTACAACCGCACGCGAAGAGCTTGACGCCCAGTGAGGGATTACCGGCAGCCGGCTGCCGGCTGGTGTGGGTCGTCGATCCACAGCAGCACACGGTGACGATCCATCGTTCGACGGGGGACGTTCAGATACGAACGGTTGACGAGACACTTGACGGCGGAGATGTCGTAACGGGGTTTGGCTGCACGGTCGCCGACATCTTCGCGTCGGCTTGATGGATGATGGCGGTCGCTCGTCCCCACGACAATCGTCTTGATGCCTTAACCCGGCGGAAACACGCCCTCTTCGACGAGTTCTCTCCGGAAAACCACACGATATGAAAGGTTAATCTCCAGCACTTCAACGGTGATCGGATCAAACTGCTGCGACACGCGGCAGTATTCGCAATACCCAGCGGCCCGCTGGAACACTAAGTCACGTAGCGACTCATTCATCCGTCGAGGAGGGGATTCCGCTGGTTTTATCGAGCGACCGGCGAGCCTTCGATTTGAGAATGCCTAAGACATTGCCGACGAAGGAATAACTATCCGCCTCGTCCTGCTCCCGCTCTGAAAGACACCCCTGCTGGGCCTTGTCTGCCAGCTCGTGCATCCGCTGCTGGTCCACTTCGGTGAATTCGACCGCCAGCAGCGAACGCGAGGCGTCGGCGGTCAGATTGGCATTCTCCGGCTGGAACAACCGCGAGAAAATTTCGATTTCCTGGTGGGTGTGCATCGCCATAGTCCCATTATCGGCGAATTCCTCGGGCTCGTCAATGCGATACGCGGTGCCAATCCGCCCCTACACCGTAATCGCCGTGGTTTGAAGCGGCAGGTCGAGAATGAACGTGGCCCCTTGTCCGGGGCCATCGCTCTTGGCGAGCAGGCCGCCGCCCAGCGAATCGGCCATCGCGGCGCTGCTGTGCAGCCCGAATCCGTGACCGCCCGGCTTGGTGGTGAAGCCGTAGTTAAATACCTGCCGCGCTACGTCGGGCGCGATGCCGACACCGTTGTCTTCGATTTCCACACGAACTACCGAATCATCCTTGGCGAGAACGCGAATCCAAATCTTCTTCGAGGGTTGATCGCTCGACGTCAATGCTTCCTTGGCGTTTTTGATGAGATTGACCAAGATCGGCAAGACCTTCGATTTCTCCGTCATCACTTGGGGCACGGGATCGAACTGCCGAATCACTTCGACGCCGTGCTTGTGGAGCGAAATGATGTTCAGTTGCAGCGCATCTTCGATCAAGTCTGCGAGCGAAACCGGCTCGGCGGGGCCCGTCACACCCGCGTGAGATTGCTGCGCGCTGATGATCTGTTTGATGTGGTCGATTCTCTCGATCAGTTGGCGAATCTCCTGCTGGGCCTGTTGCTGTTGACTGCTCAGGTGCGAACAGTACTGATCGAGAAAATCGACCAACCGCTCACAGCGCCCGTCCGACGCGAGGAACGCCGCCAGGTCGGAAGAGTGTTCCTTAATCATGTCGGCGACTCGCTGAACGTGGCAGGCATCAAACTCGGCCAATCGATCGCCGACGATCGAGGCGGCGACGTTGACGCTGTTCAGAACATTCCCCACGTTGTGCAATGCGCCCGTGGCGATTTCGGCCATGCCGATTTTTCGGGCCACGTCGAGCAGACGCTGGTTGAGCAGGTCGGCCTCCGCACGGGCCGCTTCGCGCTCGGCGACGGCGGCGACACTTCGCTCGGCAATCGCCAGCCGGGTGGCGAGTTGGGCCTGCTCGAACGGCTTGGCCAAATAGTCATTGGCGCCCGACGCCAACACCGCTTCCAGATCGGACGGATCGCTGCACGAGGTGACGACGAGGATCACCGGATGCTGGCCAGTAGGGAGCGAGCGGACACGGCGGCAGAATTCCAGCCCGTCCATGCCGGGCATCATCCAGTCGACGATCATCAAGTCAAACGGCTGCTCTTCGTGCGCCGCCAACGCCTGTGTGGCTGCCTGCAAAACCTCGACCTCGGCGTGGCTTCGTTTGGCGACGGCCAGCGACATGAGACGACACACGTCGAGGTCGTCGTCGAGAATAAGAGTTCGGATGGAGTGCATGGCTGCCTCAACAACACTGCCGGAACCGTTGTCGTGTGCGCCACGCGCGGCGCGGCGGTCAACACTCAGGCCAAGCAATTTCAATCTAGCGGGTGTCTCGTCCTCGCGGTGGGCAGTGACCGAGAGAGAGCCGTTTGGTTTGTACAGAAACGTACTTTACGGATGGCGCGCCTTGCCATGCGCCCTACCGCATCTTTCGATCGATTCGTAGCGGAAGCGCCGGATTTGAGACATGGGCCTGTAAGAGTGGGGGGGCAGGGACGAGCGGTCAGCGGAGTGTGATTCGCAATGACAACCCACGCCGAGCGCAAATTCCGGCAGAGCATCATCCAGACCCAAATCGACCGACCTTGACCCCGGTGGTGTATCTCTCCTACATTCGCGCTGCGTTGGTAGCTCTCGGCGGTGCCCGATGGGCCGCTTGGGAATTCATTTTTTCGCTTCCTCGGACCACCCAAATAGTCGAGTTCTGATGGAGGAGGCGTCGCCCTTAGCGCGCAAACAGACGTTTCGTGCTGGAGTCGGCGACAGGAGTCCCTCCGACACGCCTTCATAACAGGATCTATTGAGTTGACCGATCGCTTTGAACCGTTGCCGGACGAGCGGCAGTATTTCTGTCCCGGCCAATCGTACGCGATCAGCCATCCGCTGCATCTGGCCCGCTTGGTGTCGTTCTTTCCTGACTGCGATCATTGCCCACATCGCGACGAGACGGAGGATCTGGCGCCGAGGATGGTGCGCCGGCTGCAGGAAACTCCCCTCGGAGCCAGCGGCCCGCTGACGATCAGTAGCGAGGCGGTGACCGGCGTTTATCTCAACGAACTGAACGCCGACCACGCGCGTCGTTGGGCTGCGGCGCTGGGGGTTTATCTGCGGGATCAAGACGATGCTGCGTGCCAGGCGCCGGCGGTCGTCATCGGCGGCGACGATCGCCCGTTGACCGCGGATTTGGTCGCGGCGGTCAGCGACGGGCTGCGCATGACCGCGGGGCAAGTGATCGACGTCGGCGGCGTTTCGTCGGCCGCGTTGGCCTTCGCGGTCGATCATCTAGGGGCCGACGGTGGGCTGCTGGTGGGCAACGCTGCCGGCAAGCCGCACCACGTGTCGTTGAAATTCTGGCGGCGCGGCGCGAGACCGTTGTCGGCCGGGGGCGAGTTGGACTTGCTCGAGAAATTATACCGGCAGGGCGTCGATCGACCCGCCAGACGCGGTGGTTCGCTACGACGATTTCGTGTCGAAGTTCCCTACCTGGCACGTTTGCACACGTATTTTCACGCGCTGCGTCCGCTGCGATTCGTGCTCGATACGTCTTGCCGACCGGTGCTGCGTTATCTCACGGAACTGTTGCAGCGAGTCGCCTGCCAGATAATTCTGGTCGGCCGCTGTCGCGATGAAGTGATCGCGTTTCGCTCGGATTCTCAGCAGGCAAGCGGCGAACTGGCCCAGCGGTTTACGAATCTCTTTTCGCAGCGACCCTTTACGCAGCAAATCATTGAGGAAGGAGCCCATTTCGGAATCCGCATCGACGACGATGGCGAAACGATACACCTCAGCGACGAGCGGGGATGTGACGTCGCGGCCGAAGACTTGTTGGTTCTCATTGCCCGGCATCTGCTCGAGGAGTTTCCCGCCGGAACGATCGCGGTGGAATCATCGACGTCGCCTCGAGTTATCCAGGCAATTTCGCTCGCCGGCGGCAGCGCGACTGAAAGCAGCCCCACGCGCGAAGCGATGGACATAGCGATGCGGACGAGCGGGGCGCTGCTGGGTGGCGGGCCGTCCGGACGGATTTGGCATCGCGAAGCCGTGCCAGCGGCCGACGCGCTCAAAACATTGACCATGCTGCTAGCGATTCTCAGCAAGAGCGATGCGCCGCTCTCGCAAGTGGTCGACGAAGCAGTCGCGGCGCAGTAGGATGAGTCGGGTGTGAACAAAAAGAGCAGTTTCACTAAATCGAAAATCGGAAGCACGCCCTGTTCCGAATTCAACACGGGCTAAACAAATTCAAAGCACGAATGTCAAAAAACTCTCAGCGGTCTGGCGTTTCTGACATTTGAGCTTCGGATTTCTGATTTGTTTCGGATTTCGTGCTTCGGATTTGATTGGCTGATCCGCGCAACTTATTTTTACGCGGACCCTTACGATATTGACGGACCTCCCATGCCGCATCGTTGGCTTGCTCAGCGCACGAGTTGTTTTGATAGTTCGGGAATTCGCCGGGTGTTCGATCTGGCGAGCCAAATGACCGATCCGATCAATCTGTCGATCGGACAGCCCGACTTCGACGTGCCGGAGCGAGTGCAGCAGGCGGCGATCGAGGCGATTCGTGGCGGTAAAAACGGCTACGCCTTGACCCAGGGCATGCCGGTTCTGCGAGACAAGCTGCTCGCCCGCGTGGCCGCCGAATACGATCACGCCGACCGCTCGCTGCTGGTGACCAGCGGCACCAGCGGCGCCCTGGTGCTGGTGTTAATGACGCTGGTCAATCCGGGCGACGAAGTCATCATCTTCGATCCATATTTCGTCATGTACGACGCGCTGGTCGGATTGGTCGGCGGGCGGAGCGTGGTGGTTGACACGCATCCGGATTTTCGCATCGACCCGGAGCGTCTGCGCCAGGCCATCACGCCGCGGACCAAGGCGATTCTGCTGAACAGCCCGTCGAATCCGACGGGCGTGGTCGCCACCGAAGCGGAAATTCGGGCCGTGGCCGAAATCGCCGCCGAGCATGACATAGCGCTGATCAGCGACGAGATTTATCGCCTGTTCTGTTACGACGCGCCGTTTGTCTCGCCGGCCCGTTTCAATCCGCAGACGCTGGTGATCGACGGATTCTCCAAAACGCACGCCATGACCGGCTGGCGGGTCGGATTCGCGCACGGTCCTGGGGCCGTGATCGAAGAAATGACCAAGCTACAACAGTACACGTATGTCTGTGCGCCACAGCCGGCCCAGTGGGCCGCTGCCGTGGCGATCGACGTCGACATGAGCGGGCACATCGATGCTTATCGCCGCAAACGCGATCTGTTGGTCGGCGGGATCGGCGATCTGTACGACGTCGTCACGCCCAGCGGCGCGTTTTACGCGTTTCCCCGCGCGCCTTGGGGCAGCGGTAGCGAGTTTGTGGAAGCGGCCATTGCGCGGCAGTTGCTGATTATTCCCGGCAATATCTTTAGCCGGCACGACACGCACTTTCGCGTTTCGTACGCGGCGGCCGACGAAACGATCCAGCGCGGCGTCGAAGTATTGCGAGAGTTGGCGAAGCGTTAGCAGCCTGTTGAAAAATTCTGGCCCAGCGCCCCGCCGTTGCCCCATCGCCAGCCGTCACATCGCAAAATCCCTTACGTGGCAGCGTTCGCTGTGGCCCCAGCCTGACCGTCTGTGGCACAAACGCCACGGAACTCTTCGCTAATGGCGAACATTTCTCTGTCCTGCTCCGGTTGACATTAAGCCGATCCCCCCATAAATTGGTTGATCCGGAACAGTTGAACCACCGACGCCGCCGGGCATGAGGCCCAAAGCGAAGCGGCAGGACGCCCAATTACCACGAGTTATCGCCATGGCCGTACCGAAACGAAAACACTCGAATTCCCGCACGGGAAAACGCCGCGCGCACGACGCCCTGAAACCGCGCCAATTGAGCTATTGCCCACAGTGCAGCACGGCTTTGCCGACGCATGTGATCTGCCCCAATTGCGGCCATTACATGGGCCGACCCGTCGTCGAGATGGCGGAGTAGCAGGACGCATCCCGTAGCTCCCGCTTGCCGAGCGGGAGCTGTTTGTAGTGGCCGGCTTCAGCCGGTCCATTCGGCCCGCTGATGCGGGTCACTACCAGCATCAGGTCTCGCCCGGCAGGCGAGACCGACTGCCTTAGGACTTCCCGCCGTGAGCCGCATTGCCTTCCTATTCCCCGGACAGGGGGCCCAGCGGGTCGGCATGGGCCGCGAGTTGGCGGAGTCGTTGCCGGCGGCTCGGGCGCTGTACGATCGGGCGGCGGAGATATTGGGCTACGATTTGGCCCAGCTCTGCTTCGAGGGGCCCGATGAAGAACTCTCTTCGACCGTCATCAGCCAGCCAGCCTTGTTCGTCACCAGCCTCGCCGCGTTGGAACAACTCCGTAGCGAGTCGCCCGACGTGGTGCTCTCCTGCGAGGCCACGGCCGGGCTGAGCCTGGGAGAATACACGGCCCTGGTGTTCGCCGGGGCGATGGACTTTGAAGATGGGCTCCGCCTGGTTCAGGCCCGCGGCGAGGCGATGCAGAAGGCCGCCGACGCGACGCCCAGCGGAATGGTCAGCGTATTGGGCCTGGAGCGGGTTCAGGTTGAACAGCTTTGTGACCAGGCACGCGGCGACGGCATCTTACAGGTATCGAACCTGCTGTGCCCGGGCAATATCGCCATTTCGGGCACGAACGCAGCCTGTGAAGAGGCGGCCGAATTGGCCCAATCGGCCGGTGCGATGAAGGCGGTGCCCTTGGCGGTGGCGGGGGCGTTTCACACGCCGATTATGGAGCCGGCGGTCAAGTCTTTGAGCGAGGCATTAGACCGCGTCACCATGCGGAAGTCGAAAATTCCGGTGATTTCCAATGTCGACGCACAGCCTCACCAGGAGCCGGACGAGTTGCGGGAATTGCTCATCCGTCAGGTCGTTTCGCCCGTCCACTGGGAAGATTCCATGAGATACCTTTTCGACCAGGGTTTCGATCAGTTTTATGAGATCGGCCCGGGACGAGTTTTGCGCGGCCTGCTACGCCGGATCGAACGAAAAGTTTCTTGCCAAAGCATGATGGCCTGATGATTTGGGGGGACTAGGGACTGGGAGGCTGGAGGCTGGGAGGCTGGGGGCCACGAAGTGTTAGCAATTAGCCATTACAAATGACGAATCGCTAAAAGCTAAAAGCTAAAAGCTATCGCACTAAAAAAACCGTTACACTAACATGACTGATACTCCAAGCGGACAACTCACCGTCGATCTTTCCGATCAGGTCGCCCTCGTGACCGGGGCCTCGCAGGGGCTGGGCCGGGCGATGGCGATCGCGCTGGGGCGTAGCGGCGCCCGCGTGGCCTGTGTGGCCCGCAATGCCGAAAAGCTGCAAGAGACGGCCGCCGCGATTACCTCCGCCGGCGGCGCGGCCGAGGTGTTTTCCTGCGACGTAACCGACCGTGAGTCGGTGGACAAGACGGTCGACGGCGTGGTCGAGAAATGGGGCCGGCTCGATATCATGGTCAACAACGCCGGCGTCACGCGAGACACCCTGCTGCCGCGGATGACCGACGAGGATTGGGACACGGTGATTGACACCAACCTGCGGGGAACCTTCCTGTTCACTCGCGCGGTGACCCGGCAGATGATGCAGCAGCGTTACGGACGAATCATCAACATCGCCAGCGTTTCGGGCCTGATGGGTAACCCGGGGCAAGCGAATTACTCGGCCTCGAAGGCGGGCATCATCGGCTTCACGCGCACGGTGGCCAAGGAATTGGCCAAGCGGAAGATCACGGTCAACGCCGTGGCCCCCGGTTTCATCGAATCGGAGATGAGCGCGGCGCTCGGCGAAGCGATCATCGGCGAGGTGAAGAAACGAATCCCGGCACGCCGTATCGGCACGCCGGAGGAAATTGCCGAGGCCGTGCTGTATCTGGCCAGCGGCGCGGCCTCGTACATTACCGGTCAGGTGCTGACGATTGATGGAGGCATGACAGCTTAGCATCGTTCGAGAAATAACTGTCGTAGCTACGCTCGCCAGAGCGTGGAGGTTTGCCGTCTGGCGACGGCAGCTACAACGAAGGTGGACACTTATTTCACGAACGATGCTTAGGAGGTCGCTGGCTTGCCGCGAGGATGCTGGGGACTGGGGACTGGGGACTGGGGACTGGGGACTGGGGACTGGGGACTGGGGACTGGGGACTGGGGACTGGGGACTGACGAACGAATGACGAATGACGAATGACGAATGAAACCCGAATTCCAAATGTCGAATCCCCGTCGGCCGAGACGGCAGTGTTAAATCTGCAGCTGGAATCGATTCGTGCTTGGGATTTCGTCATTCCTTCGGCATTCGACATTCGTCATTGATGAACCGACGTCACATTTCAAGTAGCGCTGTACAACCGGTAATGTTGGCTAATCAGCAGTTTTTCGCGATAAACGGTCCGTTTTGGCCCTATCGCCCGAACGGAAGACATAGACAGACAGCGTAAAATCGGCTATATCTTGACCTGTTTTACGGAACCTCGCTATTTTGTCTTGTCTGAAGCGAGGGCCGTGGGCGCTGGGTATCGTCGCATCGGTAGTGTTTGCCAACGTAAAAATTTGCTGGTCAATCCGGTAAAACCGTATTGCATAGGAGGAAAATCAAGGTGGCCTCAGTAGAAGATCGAGTTGTCGATATTGTAACCGAACAGTTGGGCGTCGAAAAAGACAAGGTCAGGCGCGAGAGCTCCTTTGTCAACGACTTCGGCGCCGATTCCCTGGATACCGTCGAGTTGGTGATGGAACTAGAAGAGGAGTTCGACATCACCATTCCCGACGACGCCGCCGAAAAAATTCAGACCGTCGGCCAGGCAATCGAATACATCGAGAATCTGTCCACCTCTTCGTCGTCTTCGTAATTAGGGGTTCGGAGTATGAAGCGGCGGGTTGTTATCACCGGCTTGGGCGTCGTTACGTCGCTCAGTTGCAACGTCGAGCAGCTCTGGCAGAAGGTGGTCGCCGGAGAGAGCGGCATTCATCCGCTGCGCCTGTTCGACATTGCCGACCATAAGGTCAAGTTCGGCGGCGATGTCTACGATTGGTCGACCGAGGGCTATCTTAGCCACAAGGAGGCCAAGCGGCTCGATCGCTTTGCGCAATTTGCCATTGCCGCCGGAAGCGACGCGGTGACCGATTCCGGGCTCGACTTTGCCGCAGAAGAGCACTACCGGTGTGGCGTCATCCTCGGCTCGGGCATCGGCGGATTGGCCGAAATCGAGACCCAAGTCAACCGCATGTTGCACATGGGCCCGGCCAAGGTGTCGGCCTTCACCGTGCCGAAGATGATGCTCAACGCCGCCAGCGGGCACGTCTCGATCAAGTATGGCTTGCGCGGTCCCAACTACGCCGTGGCGACCGCTTGTGCCAGTGCGACCAACGCCATCGGCGACGCCATGAAGGCCATTCAATACGACGACGCCGATGTGATGCTCACCGGAGGAACCGAGGCCGCCTTAACGCCGATGGGCATCTCCGGCTTCGCCAACATGAGGGCGCTCAGCGGGCGAAACGACGACCCGCAGGCCGCCAGCCGGCCGTTCGACGCCGACCGCGACGGCTTCGTGCTTAGCGAAGGGGCCGGGCTGTTGGTGTTCGAGGAGTTGGAACACGCCAAGGCCCGCAGCGCGAACATTTACTGCGAGGTACTCGGTTTCGGGGCCAGCGCCGACGCCGGCCACATCACCCAGCCCAATGAAACGGGCGAGGGCGCCTCGAAGGCGATGGAGGGCGCGTTGGCCAACGCGAAGCTGAATCCCGAACAGGTCGATTACATCAACGCCCACGGCACCAGCACGCCGCTGGGCGACGCCGCCGAAACGACCGCGATGAAGAGCGTCTTCGGCGACCACGTCCGGCGGGTGGCCATTTCCAGCACCAAGAGCCAGCTAGGACACTTGCTGGGCGCCAGCGGCGGCGTCGAATTGGTGCTTTCGTCGCTGGCCATTCGCGACGGCATCGTCCCACCGACGATCAACTACGAGACGCCCGATCCGAAGTGTGATCTGGACTACACGCCCAACGAGGCCCGGCGGCGTGAGATCTCCATCGCCATGAGCAACAGCTTCGGCTTCGGCGGCCACAACGCCTCGATCATCGTCGGAAGACTAACCAACGGCGCGGCGTGAATGTTATGTGCCGCGACAAAGGGTCTGCTTCGCCGTAAGCGGCAGGGAATGGTTACCCAAACGCTTTGCGCAGCAGCGCCAGGCTCTTCGGAACGGCGGTGCGCAGATCCTCTTTGCCCTCGAATTCTAGCGAGATGTAGCCCCGATACTTGTGCTTTCGCAAAATGCCGGCAATCCGATCGTAATCCAATTCGAGCGTGTACCAGGTGCCGCCGCCGTAGTAAGTTTTCGCCTGCACATAAACGGTCTTCGGGGCCATCTTCGCCAGGCTGTCGTACGGGTTTTCCAAGAAATTGCCCGTGTCCATGGTCGCCTGTAACCAGGGCGAGTCGATCGCCTTGATGATCCGCAGCACGCCCTCGGCGGTGCGGCCCAGGCCCCAATGATTTTCCAATCCGAGCACGACGCCGCACTCCTCGGCCTTCTTCAGGCATTTTTCAAAACTGCCAATCACCCAACCGAAGGCGTCGTCGTCGGTGTATCCCTTGAGCGTCGGCTCGATGCCCCGTTTCTTCATCAGTTCGTTGAAGCTGCCCGAGGTGCCCCAGCGGCCCGTGTTGACACGCATCGTGGGGATGCCCAGCCGATAGGCCAGTTCGATGCAATGCAGCGTGTGGTCGATGTTCTTCTGCCTTCGCTCTTTGCTCGGCGTAACAAATCCCTGGTGTGTCGAGAAGCCGCACAGCGCAAGCCCGTTGACGAACGCTTGCCGCTTGAGCCGCTGCAAGTAACCGTTATCCTCGCGGGTCATCTGAATGTGCAGAATCTCCACCGCGTCGAAGCCCATCTCGGCGGCCAGATCGATGCAATCCTCGATCGGCAGCTTCGTGTCCTTGCGATACCGCCAGTAGGAATAGGTCGACACGGCGATCGGGTTGCCGCGCCGTTTGGTCTTTTTCGTCTCGCTTTTTTCGTCCTTGGCGGTGCCGGCCAGTGGAGCAAGCCCGACTGCGGCGGCGGCGGTTGCGGCGGTGGTGAAGAAAGTTCGTCGATTGACGCTCATGGGTAGTTTCCTTGTCGCGGATTGGGAAGAGGGAATTGGGATCGGCACTGCGATCGGTGGCCGATTTGCCCGATTTTACACAATGCGGCGGGAATTCCAAGCATTCGTGCGGCCGGGTGTGGGGACCATTACGTTGTCAATCGGCGGGAATACGACTATTATGAGAGAGGCTTCTTTTCACCGTGCTTCGGCTTTTCTGGAGGTGAATGTTATGCGACTAGCTCCGATCTACGTCATGCTGTTATTGCTGACGACCTCCGATCACGCTTTGCTGGCTCAGGACGCGACCAGCAAAGGCGTCCACAAAGGCCTGGTCAGATTTCAGCCGACCGCCGGAGAAAAAGGCATTCCGGAGCATTTCCGGCTCAAGCCGCACACGTTCTCGTACCAGCTTACTCCCGGTCGCAAGGTGTTGGAGCGGATCGCCAGTTCGACGCTGACCTTTCCCTCGCCGGTCAAGACGCCGCACAAGAACAACAACACGGTCCACTGCGAGTATTACCGTCCGCTGGGGGCCAAAGGAGAGGCCGCCAAGAAATACCCGGGCGTAATTGTGCTGCATATCCTCGGCGGCGACTTCGCCCTCTCGCGGCTGTTCTGCACGTCGCTGGCCTCGCGCGGCGTGGCGGCGTTATTCGTCAAGCTGCCCTATTACGGCCCCAGGCGGCAGCCGGGCGTTTCGATTCGAATGATCTCCCAAGACCCTCGCCAGACGGTCCGCGGCATGACGCAGGCCGTGTTGGACATCCGCCGGGCGGTGGCCTGGCTGGGCCAGCAAGACGAAATTGACGCGCAGCAGCTCGGCATTTTCGGTATCAGCCTGGGCGGCATCACGGCCTCCTTGGCCGCCACGGCCGAGCCGCGGCTGACGAAAATCTGCCCGCTGCTGGCCGGCGGAGACATCGCCGCGATCGCCTGGCGGTCGCCGCAAATGGCCAGAGTCCGCAAGCGCTGGATACAGCAAGGCGGCACCCGCGAAACGCTCGTCGAGTTGATGAAGACCATCGACCCGGTGACGTATGGAAAAAACGTCCACGGCCGCAAGATCCTCATGCTCAACGCCCTCCAGGACAAAGTCATTCCCCGCGAATGCACGGACGCCCTGTGGCACAGCTTCGGCGAGCCCGAGATCATCTGGTACGACGCCGGCCACTACACCGCCATCAAACACATCAACGACACCATGCGTCGGGTGAATAGCTTCTTTCAACCAGAAGATTCATAAAGCCGCGTGCAAAGCCGCGACCAGCGGTCGCGCTCGCCAATACCCAGCACTCAGTACACCGGGGCTTCGCTTTTCTCAGACGCCAGCCACCCGTTCCAAACGAAATCGCGGAGGCGCGACCAACAGTCGCGGCTTGATGGATGTACGGCTATCACGGATGTTATCTTAGGGTTGACGTCTCCACCGGTCAGTCGGATCGCATTTCGATCCCGCAGGGCGCGCTGCGCCGGTATCTCGGCGGCAGCGGACTGGGGGCGTATCTGCTGTTGGAGGAAAACGCTGCCGCGTTCGATCCGCTTTCGCCCGAGGCCCCGATCGCATTTACCTTCAGCCCGCTGGTCGGCAGCCCGTTGACCACGTCGGCCAAATTCGCGGTGGTTTGCAAGAGCCCGCTGACGGGGCGCTTCAACGATTCGCTGGCCAGCAGCCACTTCGCCATCGCCGGCAAAAAGCTCGGCTGCGACGCCATCGTGCTCGTCGGACGGGCCGCCGAACTCTCCGTGTTAATCCTCGACGATGATGATATCCGCCTCGAACCCGCCGGCGATCTAACGGGCACCGCTTGCGGCGAAGCAGAACGCCACCTCCGCGACCGTCTCGGCCCCGACTTCCACTGCTGCGTCATCGGCCCGGCCGGCGAGCGCCAAGTTCTCTACGCTACGCTCTCCCACGCTGGCCGCCACGCCGGCCGCGGCGGCAGCGGCACCGTCTTCGGGTCGAAAAACCTCAAGGCCCTGGCCGTCCGTGGGACCAAACGCAGCCAGTTCGCCCATCCCCAACAACTGGCCGAATACGCCAAGGCCCTCTCGAAAAAATCGTTCGGCCCGGCCACCGAAAAATATCGCGAACTCGGCACGGCCACCAATCTGCTCGTCTTCAATCGCCTCGGTGCCCTGCCGACGCGAAACTTTCAGCAAGGCACCTTCGCCGCCGCCGAAGCCATCTCGCCGGAGCAATTAAGCGTTTCCCGCACGAAAACGCGGGCCTATTGCGCCGCCTGCACGATCGGCTGCGAGCACATCTATTCGCTCGACGAGAAAAAGGACGGCGAGAAGAGCGACAATGGCAACGCCGGCGGCGTCCGCGTCGAATACGAAAATCTCTTCGCCCTCGGGCCGCTGTGCGACGTCGGCGACCCGAACGTCGTGCTGCGGGCCTCGCGCCGCTGCGACGAGCTGGGCATCGACACGATCAGCACCGGCGGCACGATCGCCTTCGCCATGGAGTGCGTCGAGCGAGGGCTGCTCGATGAGCCCTGGCTCCGCTTCGGTGACGGCGAAGCCCTCTTGCGGGCGATCGAATTGATCGGCAGCCGCGAGGGACTGGGCGACCAACTGGCGGAAGGCAGCCGCCGCTTGGCCGGGCATATCGGCCACGATTCGATCCATTTCGCCCCGCAGGTTAAGGGTCTGGAAATCCCGGGATACGAACCACGGGCGCTGCAAACGATGGCCCTGGGCTTCGCGGTCGGCGCTCGCGGGGCCGATCACAACCGCAGCGGGGCCTACGAAGTCGACTTTTCCGAACAGGTTGACCGGCGCAACGTCACCCCCGCGGCGGCCCGGCTGGCCGTCGAGACCGAAGATCGGGCCGCCGTGATGGACTCGCTGATTCTTTGCAAATTCCTCCGCGGCGTGTTCGACGATTTTTTCGC
>JADFKK010000156.1 GCA_022564995.1 Planctomycetota bacterium
GCTGCGTAGCGAAGAATGAGTGGTCGAAGTCGGCCAGCTCGGTCTCGCCGTCGGTCGCGATCACGACGCTGTCTCCCGTCGCGATCGCCTCGCCCAGGAAGATGTCGTTGTCGAAAAGCTGAACGGTGGCCCCATCGGCCACGCCGCTAATCAGAAACTGCAGCGCCAACTCAGGCGTGGCATTGTTGAAGTTGGTCACGTCATCGTCCGGCACGCCGCTGTCGGTCGCTTCGAGGAGATCGATGGCCGCCGGAGCGCTCACTTCAAACGCGAAATCAAGCGAATCGGCCACATCGCCCAGCGCGAGCGTCGCCGAATGAGAATCTGGATCGAGCGGGGCGCTCTGTGTGAAGCCCGCACCGGCGATGCTGCGCACGAGGTGCGTGCCCGGCTCGACTTTGAACTCGTAGCTGCCGTCGGCCGCGGTGCTGGTCGAGACTTCGCCGTCGTCGAGCAACTCGTTGCCGTTCTCGTCGATGAAGATCGTAAAACCTTCCAGCAGCGGTTCGCCGTCGTCCAGCGATCCGTTTGCGTCGAGATCGGCGAACGCCGTGCCCTGAATTTTAGTGGCCGGCTCGACGGTCCAGAGTTCCTCGCCGGCGTCTTCCGTCGTCGCGGAGAAAAACAGCTTGCCGCCGACTTCGGTCAGGCCGGTTGGAAAGGAGCCGGTCGTGCCGGGAAAGATGTCGGCGACCAAGAAAGTCCCTTGCTCGGTGCCGTTCGATTGCCACAGCTCTCTGCCGCTCTCGGTTTCGATTGTGGCAGCAAAGAACAGGATGCCATCGACGACGGCAGTATTGTAGATGTACGTGCCGGCCGGATATCCGTATGATTCTCCGGGCGTTAGATCTTTGACCAGCACCGTGCCGCTTTCGCTGCCATCGGTGACCCAAAGTTCCTGTCCGCTTTCGCCGTCGTCAGCCGTGAAATACAGCTTGCCCTCGCCGGCGATCAATTGATCCGGCGTCGAGGTGTACGGTCCATAACCGCCACCATAATTGTAATACCCGTCGTCGTAATACTGGTAACCCGTGCCGGGCCGAATGTCCTTGACGAGGAGGGTGCCCTCGGTCGAACCATCGGTTTTCCAAAGCTCCCGGCCGCTCTCGCCGTCGTCGGCCGTGAAGAAAAGCGTGTCGTCGACGGCGGTCAACTGCTGCGGATCGGACGTGTTAGGATAGTATCCGTCGTCTCCGGGCCGGATGTCCTTGACCAGCACCGTGCCCGCCTCGCTGCCGTCGCTCTTCCACAGCTCCTCACCGCTGGCGCCGTCGTCGGCCACGAAGAACAACGTGTCGCCCGCGGCGGTCATATCGCGGATCGACCCGCCGATGGGATATCCATAGGGATCGTCCGTGCGAATATCCTTGACCAGCACGGTGCCGGCCTCGCTGCCGTCGCTCGTCCAGAGTTCCCGTCCGTGCTCGCCGTCGTCGGCCACAAAATAAAGCACCTCACCAACGGCGGTGAGATTCGTGGGATTGGAACCGGCCGGGTATCCATTGGGACTGCCGGGCCGAATGTCTTTGACCAGAACCGTGCCCGCCTCGCTGCCGTCGCTCTTCCACAACTCGACGCCGTTGGCGCCGTCGTCAACCGTGAAGAACAGCGTGCCGTCGGCGTTGGTCAGGTTCGTCGGATACGAGCCGACCCCGTCGTCCGCGACGATGTCCTTGACCATCACGGTCCCCGCTTCGGTGCCGTCGCTCTTCCACAGTTCGCTGCCGTTGATTCCATCGTTGACCGTAAAGAACAACATGCCGTCGACGGCGGTGAGGTTATAAGGATACGAGCCAACCCCGTCTCCGTCGCGAATGTCCTTCACCAGCGCGGTGCCCGCCACGGTTCCGTCACTCTTCCACAGCTCGGTGCCGATGACGCCGTCGTTGGCCAAAAAGAACGCCACGCCGCCAACGTCGACGAAATCGCTCGGCGACGACGTGTCGAGGCCGGGGGCAATATCGGCCAGCATCAGCGGATTGACCGCCAAGGGAAGACGCCGCTCGAGCGGTTCAAAGCAAAGCCGCCCGAGGCGCGGGCCTTGTAACTTGGGCGCCGTGCCCTGCAGCCTTCGTCGAATCTTCTGCCAGCGTCTGTTTTTCGATCGTGCGTTCATCAGAGATGCCTTCTTATCAAGTTATCAAAATGATGTCGTCTACTTGTTCTGCCTACCGGTCGACCCCGGCTTCATCGGTTGCGATTTCGGCAAGTCGCGCGCCTCCTGCGGCACGGTCCAGATCACCGCGTCGCCCTCGGTCGCGGCAAACGGGCCACGAAAGGCCGCCATGCGAGCGTTGGGGATTACGCTGACGTCGAAAATCTCGTCGACGCCCGCCTTAAACTCAAACACGGCGGCCAGCTTGCCCGAGGTCAAATCCACCACCGCCACGCCGCACTTCAACTGCTCGCGATTCTCGGCGATCGGCACGCCGCCAAACGTCGAGGTTTCTCGAATCTTCGACAGGCCGATCAGTGCATAGTCTCCACAGAAAGACATCCCCCGGGCATAGCCGGGCAGCTTCGCCACGGTCTCGGTCTTGCCGCTGCTGACGTCAACATGCTTTAGGCTGCCGCGGCCCGAGTCGAGCACCCAGGTATGTCCGCGATAAACGGCCGGCGAATGCGGCATGGCAAACCCTTCGGCCACGACCTCGCTTGAATCGACGTCGATCAAACAACCGCTGGTCACCTTGGTCGGACGCCAGCCGCCGGCCGTGTCGCTCTGGGCCATGGCCGTGACGTACTTCGGCCGACCCTCGAAGATCGCCAGCCCGTTCAAATGGCAACGATCTTCGGCCGCCAGCTTGGAAATAAACGACGGACACCAACGCGGCACAAAACTGTGCTCGCCGTCGAGCGTACACAAACATGAAAACAGCGTGTTGACGATCCACAACTCGTCGCCGCACCAGCCCATCTCGTGGGCTTGAATTTCACCGGTCATTTGCGAGCTGCGCGTCAGGTAACAGGCCGCGTGTTTGCCGGCCGGTTCGATTTTCGGCGCGATGTCCGCCGAGTTATGCAGCAGCCAAATCTGATTGCGGGCCGCCACGGCAATTCGATCCGTTCCGACCGCCACGCCCATCGGCCGATCGAAATTATGGAACGATTGCACCAGCCGCCCCTGGTGCGTTCCAATCGCCACCATCTTGCCGGCCTGATAAGTCGAGACCAGCACGGTGATCCCCAGCTTCTCCAGCAGCGGCGCCAAACTGAGCGAATGCTCGTAGCGCACCTCGCGCTGGGCAGCCACGCCTTCGGCAGCTTCGTTCGCCGCCGGCTCGTTCGTCGGCGGCGCGGGATGATCGTCGATGGCGGTCGTCATATCGTAACTCCTCGTGGCCAGCATTTTGTAGGAGGCGTCTGGGACGGCAATTTGTAGGAGGCGTCTGGAACGGCGATTTGTAGGAGGCGTCTCCGACGGCGATCGTAGGAGGCGCCCGCGATGGCGAAAAAAACAAACGTGAAGAGGCAAGTCACCCGTGGGACAGCAGCCCAGCGGTTGTCGACTCCGTGGCGAGAATGGCTCGGTAGACGAGAACTCAACCTTTGGGCGCATCCCCCCACGCATCTTCCAGGATAATCAGGCGCTGCAAAAACCGCAACTTTTTGGGCAGAAAAATGCCCCACAGGCCGATATTCCCGGCAAAACCATCGCCGCGTCGCTACAACACGAACAACCGGACGCCGCCTGCCGGAACCGCGCGGTCGAGCCCGTTCAGAGAATTCGCTCAGCGCCGGCGGCGCCCCTCGCGCCGCCCAACCATCGCCCGGCCCATCACCTCCTCGCCCATCACCCGATCCACCGCCACCGCCTGCAACCTATAGATCCCGCCTGCCGGGCGGATTCTCCGCACGTCCCGTCGCGCCCCGTAGGCCGCGGCTTGCCGCGGCGCCTCATTGCGCCGTTTGTAGGAGGCGTCTCCGACGGCGACCCACGGGCCAGCGCTACCAGGATCGCCGACGGAGTCACCTCCTACAGCCGCGGCAAGCCCGCGTCCTACCGGCGCCCCCGCCGCTCCCGGCCCGGTCCAGGCCGCCAGCAGCACGGTCAGATCCTCGAAATTCACCGGCGTGCCGACCGCATCAACCAAATTCCCCTCGGCCGCCGAGACATTCTGATTCCAAGCGGCCAACAGCACCGTCAAATCCTCAAAGTCCACGAACCCGTTACCGGTCAGATCGGCCGGCAAGCTCGACTCGACGTCGATCGAGACCGTGGCCAAATTGCTCACGGAAGTTCCGTCGCCGGCTCGGTAGGTGAACGTGTCGGTGCCGACAAAACCTGGATCGGGTGTGTAGGAGAACGACCCGTCCTCTGCCAGCGTCAACGCTCCGTGCTGTGGCGGGTCGACGAGCAGGGCCGCCAGCGGATCGCCGTGCGGATCGAGATCGTTGGCCAACACGCCAAGGTCGGCGGCAACGGTGAGGGTCTCTCCCGCCCTCGCCGCGTACGCGTCGTCGACGACCATCGTGGCGTCTTCCTGCGAGCCGACTTCGATGGTGACGGCGGCCACGTTCGACAGCTCCTGCCCGTCGTCGGCGCGGTAAGTGAAGCGGTCGAGGCCGAGGAATCCTTCCAGCGGCGTGTAAAGAAACGTGCCGTCGTCGTTCAATTCGAGCGTTCCGCTGTGCGGCGAGGCGACCAAAACGGCCGTTAACGCATCGCCTTCCACATCCTGGTCGTCCGCCAACAGGCCGACGTTCACATTGCGCAGCATGCCGCGGATGACGATGTCGTCGAACATGAACCGCTCGCTCGTCGACGTGTTGGTCGCGTCGATCACCACGCGGAGGAAGCGGAAATCAACCGGGATGTCGACCTCGAACGTGGTGAACGGGCCGAACTCGCCGTTATCCAGCGCCTTGAGTCGATCGTTTGGGTCACCCCTTCCGGTGCCGCCGATGAGCGTCCCGGGCGTAACGTCGACGGTGCTGAACGTCTGGCCGTCGTCGCTCACTTCGACGAATACGTGGATCGAATCCTGGTCGAATTCAAAATCGCTCCCACTGCTGGTTTCCCACGTTCGCACGCCGACCGATACGTTCAAGCTCGAATAGAGCGTTACGTCGACCAGATCGGTGCGAAGTTGAATGGTTCCGCTATGCAACAGGTACTGTTGATTGCCCGCGCCGAACTCTCGCACGCCAACAGCCAATCCGCTCAGCGAGCCGTCGAAGCCCAACTCCCTGTTCCCCCCGCTGCCCGCCACGTAGCGAATCGCTCCGACCGCGGGCTCCTGGAATCCGGTTTCCCCGACGATCTGGGGCGGCGCGACGGTCGAGGTGACTTCCAGCGGGGTGTTGAGCTCGGTCGTGAATCGGTTGTCGATCGCCAGCGGCGCGTCGTTGACGGCGACCACGGTGATGGTCACGCTCACCACGTCGCTTTGCAGGCTGCCGTCGCTGGCCCGATAGGTGAACGTGTCGCTGCCGAAAAAATTCTCGCTGGGCGTATACGTGAACGATCCGTCGTCGTTCAAATCGAATGTGCCATGGGTCGGCGCGGCGACGAGCACCGCCGAGAGCACGTCGCCCCCCAAGTCGCTGTCGTTGGCCAGCACCCCGGCGGCCGCGTCGACCCTCAGCGTGTTGTCCTCGTCGACCTGATAGCCGTCACCCGTCGCCTCGGGCCGCGCGTTGACGTGAATCGTCACGGTGGCCAGGTTGGAGAATTCTTCACCGTCCGTCGCCCGATAGGTGAACCGATCGAAGCCGATGAAGCCCTGCACGGGCGTGTAGCTGAACGTGCCGTCGGCGGCCAGCGCGAGCGCACCGTTCTGGACGTCGTCGGCGAGCCTCACCTCCAGCGAATCACCGTCAACATCGGTGTCGTTGCGCAATACGCTGTTCCGCGCTGGGCCTGATTCTCCCTGCGCGGCCGAGAGATGGCTTTGAATCTGTTCGGCGCTAAGCGCTTTGTCGTAGACGGCCACCTCGTCAAGATCGCCACTGAAGAGGAAGTCGGCGGGCTCTTCCGTCTTGCCCGCTCCGATGCGCAACGGGTGACCTGTGTTGGGGCGATAGCCGACATTCTCGCGTACGGCGACCAGATCACCATTGATGTAGATCTTCTTCGTCCCTTGGAACGTGCCGTCCGCGTCGCGGCGTTCCGGTTCGAACGTCGCCACGACGTACGTCCACTCGCCAATCACGATCGGATGATTTCCGAATTCATCCCAAGGTGCTGCGCCATTTCCCGCCGTCCAAAACGCCCAGCCGTTGGCCTCCGATGCGTAAATGATGTAGCCGTCCCCATCGCGGTTGCGAGAGGTAATCGCCGAGCGCCAGGTGTTTTGTCCGCCGGTAACCCTGGCCCATAGCTCGATGGAAAACGCGCCTGCGGGATTCAGCTCGCTGGAGAGGGGCAGTTCAGCGTAGTCGTTGCTTTGATCGAAGAACGCTGAAGTGTCGGCGTTGTCCACCAGAGCGCCCTGCCCGCCGAGCGTCGGTTGGCCAAAATACGCGGCGTTATGACCGCCCGCCACGTCAACCGCCTGAGGGGCGCCAGCCGCCTCACCGAGTCGCCAATAGGCAACGGGCTCGTCTTGCAGAACGACCTCTTCGTATGCCGCTCCGGCGGCGACCAGCGTTTTGCCCGGTTCGACCCCATATTCATCATCCATCGCCACCGGCGGGTCGTTGACGTTTTCGACGGTGATTTGCACCAGGGTGCTGGCCGACTCGTGCTGGCCGTCGGTGGCGCGGTAGCGGAAGGTGTCGAGGCCGACGAAGTTTTCGTTGGGCAGGTAGGTGAAGGAGCCGTCGGGATTGAGCGTCAGCGTGCCTTCGAGGACGTCGCGGACCAGCACAACGGTCAGCTCGTCGCCCTGCAAATCGATGTCGTTGGCCAGCAGGCCGGCGGCCGCATCGACGACGAATGTCTCGTCTTCGCGGGTCGTGTATCGGTCGACCTTCGTCACCGGCGACTGGCCGACGACGTCGATCGTGACCGTGGCCACTTCGCTCTGCGCGTCCCCGTCGTCGGCCCGATAGGTGAATGTGTCGGTGCCAATAAAGTTCGTGTTGGGGGCGTACCTGAAGGAACCGTCGATGCCCAGCGTCAGGCTTCCGTGATCGGGGCCGCTGACGAGACGGGCCACGAGCACGTCGTTGTTGGCGTCGCTGTCGTTGGTCAGCACGCCGCTGGCGGTGTCGACTTCCAACACGCTATTTTCTTCAACACGGTAGGCGTCGTCATTCGCCACGGGCGGGAACTTGACGGCGACGACGTTGAACGTCACGGTGGCGACGTTCGAGTCCGACTCGCCGTCGCTGGCGACGTAGGTAAAGGTGTCGATGCCGATGAAGCCTTCCCGCGGCGTGTAAAGGAACGTGCCGTCGTCGTTCAATTCGAGCGTGCCGTTGTTGACGTCATCGACAAGCACGGCAGACAATACGTCTTGTTCGATGTCCATGTCGTTGGCCAGCAGGCCGTTGTCAAGCTTCAGCGGAGTACCAATGATCCTGACGTCGTCGAACATGAATCGCTCGCTCGACGACGTATTCGTAGCGTCGATGACAATGCGGACCCATGCAAATTCAACAGGAATGTCGACGTCGAATGTGGTGAACGTGCCGAACTCGCCGTTGTCTAACGCCTTGAGTCGATCGTTGGGGTCGCCCCTTCCTGCGCCTCCGGTGAGCGTCCCGGGCGTGATGTCGACGGCGCTGAACGTCTGGCCGTCGTCGCTCACTTCGACAAACACGCGGATCGAGTCCTCGCCGGATTCAAAATCGCTCTGACTGCTGTCCTCCCAAGTTCGCACGCCGACCGATACGTTCAAGGCCGAATAGAGCGTTACGTCGACAAGATCGGTGCGGAGTTGAATGGTTCCGCTATGTATCAGGTACTGTTGATTGCCCGCACCGAACTCTTGCACGCCAACGCTCAATCCGCTCAGCGAGCCATCGAAGCCCAATTCGCTGTTCCCCCCGCTGCCCGCCACGTAGCGAATCGCTCCGACCGCAGGCTCCTGGAATCCCGTTTCCCCGACAATCACCGGCGGCGCGACGGTCGAGGTGACTTCCAGCGGGGTGTTGAGTTCAGTCGTGAATCGGTCGTCCATCGCCACCGGCGGGTCGTTGACGGCATCGACGGTGATCGTCACCAGGGCCAGCCGCGAATCGAGCAGACCGTCATTGGCCAGGTAGGTGAAGCTGTCGCTGCCGAAGAAGTCCGGCTCGGGCGTGTAGTTGAACGAGCCGTCGGGGCTGAGGTTGAGCGTGCCGCTGCTGACGTCGGAAACGAGCACGGCAGTCAGTGCGGTGGGTGGATCCTCGAAGTCGTTCGCCAGCACACCGGCGCCGGCGTCGACGATCAGGGGCACATCTTCGTCGGTCGAATAGCTGTCCTCGAGGGCCGTGGGATGCGGAATCGTCGAGTCGACGGTCCAGGTTCGCGTGACGGCATCCGCTTCATCCTGCCAGACGCCGGCGTAGTTGCGGCCGATGACTTCTAACTCGTGCGGCCCGTCGGACAGGGCGGTCAATTCAATCGGGTCGTCGACGGCGCTGCGATTGCCCCACGGGCCGCCGTCCAGGCGATACCGGTATTCGACGATGCCCGGGCCGTCGACGGTGAAGTCGGCGAAGTCCTCGAACGTCAACGCGGGCCAATCGGAAAGCGTCGCTCCGGCCCGCACGAAGGCGCCCAGGTCGAGTCCATGCGTGCCCGCCCCGATCGCAGGCGAGCCGGGCAATAAGTGAAAATCGCCGGCCGGGTCGACAAACAGCGGATCGCCGCAAAGAATGTTCGTGCCCAGGTCCAGGATCGTGCCGGGCCGCTGGCCGATGACGTCGCCGCAGCGTTCGGCCGGCAGCAGGGTGTTGTTGACCAGGAGATCCGAGAGCGCAGCGGGCGATCCGTTGCGCGCCGTGTCGGGCTCGCCGAAGATCCGCTCCGGCACGTCGACAATGATGTTCCCTTCCAAATAGGCACCGCGGCCGGGGGCATTGCGATTGACGATCACCAGATTGACGACCGAATACTCTTGCGGTGTTCCGTTGCCCGGGTCTGGGCCGTCGGGCGTGATGCCGACGATCGTGTTGTATTCAAGAATGGCCAGGTGGTCGTCTTCCAGGTCGATCACGTGCTCGACGTCGTAGAACACGTTGCGGACCAGGACGATCGTCGCGCCGACCGGACCATCGCCCGTGCTGATCGCGTTGGTGTGTCCGCTGCTCGTGTTGAATTCATCTCGGCGGACGTGCATGAAGACGTTGCCTTCGATGTAGGCGTCGCCGCCCAGATCGAGCATTTCATCGGCGGTGCCCAGGAAGACGTTGTTGAGCACCTGCAAGATCGGCGCGGGCCGCACCGGACCGGAAAAGTCAATGATGTCGTTGTGTCCCTTGTTCGTGCCGAACGTGTTGCCCTCGATGATCATCTGCCCGCCAGTCATGATGCCGCTGCCAGTGATCATCTCGACCGTGTTGTCATCGCCGGCGCCGGGCACCTCATCGGGGCCGAAGCGGTCGGGAAAGATGCTGTTGCGAATCACGGCCGACGCATTGACCACGCGCACATAGCGCCGCCGCGACCCGGCGAACGTCATATGGTCGATCGTCAACACCGAGGCAAACGCCCCGATCGACCCGTCGCTCGACTGGGCATCGGCGATGTCAACGTAAGCGAAGATGTTGTCTTCCAAAGAATCGCGAAGGTGAATGCCGGCCCACTTCGCGCCGTCCGCGCTCACCAGGCGAATCCGCGCGTCCGGCGTTCCCACCGCCACGATCCGCCCGCGGATTACCACTTCGACGCCCGCCTCGAACAACATCACCACGCCCGGCTCAATCGTCAGCGTCACGCCGGCCGGAACGGTCAGGTTGCTGGTCACGCGCCAGGGACCACTACCGGTGGGCAAGACCATGTCGGCCGCGATCGTTCCACCAATTTCGCTGGGGATGACAAAGTGGACCTCGAAATTGCCGCCGGGCACTCCGTCGCCCGAGGGAACGGTGGTCGTCGTGTGGCGCTCGCCGTCCAATGGCTTGCCCGACAAATCGGCAAGCCCCTCCGGGCCGCTACGGAGCGTGAGCACATATTGGTCCATTGGTAAACTGCCAAACGTGGCTGTCAGCGTGGAACTGCTCTGGCGGTAACTGACCGACGTGGGAACAATCTCGCCCACGCTGCCACCCACCAGAAGCACGTTGGCGACGACCACGCTGGCCGGGTCGAGCGGCTCGTCGAATCGTGCCGTGTAGGTTAGCCCGCCGGCGGCTATCACGTCGCCTTCGCGAATCGACGACTCAATCACCCGCGGCGGGCGGCTATCGAGAAAGAAGCCGACCACAAAATCACCGCCGGCCGCGCCGTCGCCCGAGGGGACCGTGGTCGTCGGGTGTCGCTCGCCGTCCAGTGGATTGCCCGCGACATCGCGGAATCGATCGATGCCGCTACGCAGCGTAAGCGTGTAAAAGTCGTCGGGCAAGTTGTCGAAAAGAAGCGCGAGCGTAAACGACGCCTCGTCGTACTCGAACTGCGTCGGGACAAACATGCCGTTGCGTTGGCTCGCCAATCGCACGTCGCCTGCGTCGAGCACGCCGGCCAGCAGCGGCTCGCTAAACTGGGCCGTGTACGATATTGAATCGGTCGGGAGCACATCGTTTTGCACGATCGACGAGGCGATCACGCGCGGCGGCGTGGCATCGACCGTGAAGTGAACTGCAAAATCGCCGCCCGCCGCCCCGTCGCCCGAGGGGACGGTCGTTGCCGGGTGCGGCTCGCCGTCTAGTTGGCTGCCGGTCAGATCCTTGATGCCGTCCGGGCCGCTGCGGATCGTGAGCGTGAAATCGTCTGACGGAAGGCTGAGAAAAGTGGCCGTCAACGTGGCCGTGCCCGTAGCGTAACTGACCGACGCTGCTGGAACGGCGCCGACAACATCGCCGACGAGAACTACGTTCTGAGCTACGACGCTTAGCGGATCGATCGGCTCGCTAAATCGCACCGTGTAGTCCAGCGTTCCGCCCGGGCGCGTTTCACCTTCGCGAAGGGACGAATCGACCACTCGCGGCGGCCCGCCCGCGACGGCAAAATCAACGACAAAATCACCCCCGGCAGCGCCGTTGCCCGAAGGAACCGTCGTCGTCGGATGCCGCTCGCCGTCCAGAGTATGACCCACCAGATCGGTAAACCGATTTCCGCTGCTGCGCAGCCTGAGCGTATAGACGTCGTCGGGGAAGACGTCAAAACCGAGCGTCAGCGTCGACGAATCGACGTCGTAGCTGAACCGCGTCACGGCGATGCTTCCGTTGAATTGACCGGTCAGCGTCACGTCGGACACGTCGAGCGTGCTGGCCAACAGCGGTTCGTCAAACCGCACCGTGTACAGCAGCGGACCGGCCGCCACGACGTCATTTTGCAGAATCGAGGAGGCAATCACCCGTGGAGGCGTTCGGTCGATTTCAAATTGCAGGCCGAACGATGATACGGAGGTTCCGGAGAGGCTTGTTAGCGTCCCGCCGGAAATCGTGACTTCGTGAACCCCGTCGCCAACCGTCGGCAGGTCGAATCTCAACGTGGAGCCGTCCACGATGGTGACGGCGATCGCCGGCAATCCGCCCACACTCAGGTCGGCGACATCGACGGAGTCCAATCGCAATGCCGACGAAAAACGCAGGGTGATCTGCGTGGGAGGCGCGCTCAGAATCGCACCGTCGGCCAAATCGCTCGAGCCGACCGTGAAAGCCGGCAGTGAACCGCTGGATCCCGTGACGTTCAAGACGAACTCGCCGGCCGTTTCGCCCACCGGCAAGACGCGGATGGTATACGGGCCCGACTTGCTGGCCGTGTGCGTCAAAGAAACATTACGCCCGTCGCCGGCGTCGTTGTCGTCGCTGCCGACCAGCCTGCCCGATGGATCGTACAGCTCGACGCGCGGATCGAGCAGGTTGACGAACTCACCCGCGCCGTCCGCCGGGGTCGATGTCGATAATTCAAGCACGTCGCCGACCGTCGCACCGACGGTGAAACTTCGCAATCCGTCGCCAATGCTAGAGTCCAGATGTCCGATCGCCGCCCCATTCAGCGTCAAGTCCAGCGTCGCTCCCGCGTTCTCAACCGCCAGCCGCGCACCGCGGGTCACGACCAGATTGTACTCATCGGCCGTTCCAAAAACGCGCACGAAGTAATCTGCCGGCAAGCCATCGCTGGTCGTGTCGAGGAATTCTCCGAATTGAGCCACCGGGCCGGCGTCCAGCGCAAGGCGTGTATTGGTCGCGTCGTACAATTCAATCGACGATGACCCGCCCGACAGGCTGTACAGCGCCGCGGACATCGTCTCTCCGTCAGCCAGCGCGATACGATACCAGTCGTTGCCGTCTGTGCTCGACCCAACCACCGCACCCCGCTCGGCCGAAATGCCGCCGAGCCGCAACATCGCCGGCTCGATGTCTTGCGCCGAGGCCGGATTATCGTTCGCTGCACCGCCAAAGGCTTCAATCTCGACGTCGGCGTTCAGCAGCACTCGCCCGAAGAACTCCCCGGTGGTCCCGCCGAGCCCGGTAACCGTCATCGTGAAGGTGTCGGTCTCGACAATCGGTAAGTTTCGCAATACGAGCAATTCACCCGGCACCGCAGCACTTGCCGCGCCCACCAGAGCGCCGGCGGAATCACGCAATTCGACCGCCGGCTGCAACCCATCGCGCGGATCAATCACAATCGTGACGGACTGTCCGGCGTCGAAGGTCACTACCAACGTGTCAACGGCGCCGACCGTCTCAATGCTACGCGTCGCCGAAGTTTCGTAGACGAGACTTCCCGTCGGCGCGAGCGACTCCAGCGGCAGCAGATAATCCGCGCGAATCGGGTTAATGTTCTCGTACCAGACGATCTTGTCGTCATAAACAGACGCGCTAAGCACGTCGATGTCGCCGTCACCGTCCACGTCCGCCGCGAACACGTTAATCGCCCCATTGGCGGCGGTAGTGATGGTGTGGACGGCGAAGTCTCCGTCGCCGTCGTTTTCGTACCACGCGATCTTGTCATCATATACGGACGCGCTAAGCACATCGATGTCGCCGTCGCCGTCCACGTCCACCGCAAACATGCTATCCGCCCCGTTGGCGGCGGTGCTGATGGTGTGGGCCGTAAAGCCCTGACTGCCGTCGTTTTCGTACCACGCGATCTTGTCGTCACGTTTGGATGCGCTGAGCACGTCGATGTCGCCATCGCCGTCCACGTCCGCCGCAAACACGCGTCTGGCGTCGTCCGCGTCGGTGCTGATCGTGTGGGCCGTAAAGCCTTCACTGCCGTCATTTTCGTACCACGCGATCTTATCGTCATACCGAGACGCGCTGAGCACGTCCATGTCGCCGTCGCCGTCCACGTCCGCTGCAAACACGCTTCTGGCCCCATCGGCGGCGGTGCTGATCGTGTGGGCCGTGAAGCGACCGCTGCCATCGTTCTCGTACCACGCGATCTTGTCGTCATCGTGGGACGCGCTGAGCACGTCGATGTCACCGTCGCCGTCCACGTCCGCCGCAAAGACGCTAATGGCTTTATCGGCGTCGGTGCTGATCGTGTGGGCCGTAAAGCCACCGCTGCCATCGTTCTCGTACCACGCGATCTTGTTGCCAACGAAGGACGCACTGAGCACGTCGACGTCGCCGTCGCCGTCCAGGTCCGCCGCAAAGACGCTAACGGCGCCAGCGGCGGCAGTGCTGATCGTGTGGGCCGTGAAGCCTTCATTGCCGTCGTTCTCGTACCACGCGATCCTGCCGTCAGTTTGCGACGCGCTGAGCACGTCGACGTCGCCATCGCCGTCCATGTCAGCCGCAAACACGCTAAATGCTCCATCGGCGGACGTGCTGATTATGTGTGTGTCGAACACTCCATCTGCCAGCAACGGTGGGGCGATGCCGACCAGGTAGTCCTCAACCTCGCCGTCGTTGGTCGGCCCGCCGACGGCCAAGTTGCCCGCCGTACTGAGTCGGAAACGTGCATACGTGTCACCGCTAGCAGCACTGCTGGGCACGTCAAACTCAATCGTGTTATCGCCCTCGTTCACGACAAAACCGCTGGCGATACGTTCCCGCGGCCCACCCCAACTCCCGTCACCATTGAAGTCGATCCAGGCGTCTAGTCTCGCGCCGGCCGGCGCGTTTTGGACGTTGACGGTGACGCGCGCATCGAGTTGGCCGACGCGAATCGAGCCGAAGGTGACGCCGTCTTCGTCCGCTCCGTCACCATCGGCGGCGGTCGACGGCCGCCCGTCAGCTTCCTCATCCCGCAATACACCGAGCGTCGGGCCGATCGCTTCGTGACGCGCGCCGTCGTCGGCCCGTGTGGTTGGATACGGGGCCGGCGCATCGCCGTAATCCATAACGATGTCGATCACCCAGCTACGCGTCGCGTCGCGAACGGTCGGATTGCCTGCCAGATCGACGATCTGCGATCCGTCCGCATTCAGCCGAAGAGTGTACGTCCCATCCACCTGGGTCAGCGGCGCGAGGTTTTGCAGAGAAAAGGTTCGCGAGTCGAGGCGGCTGATCTGAGTGCCTGCCAGCGACACCTCTTGAGGACCGGCACCCTGGCCTCGATCGCGCGAAAGTGCAAAGTCGGAGGGTTGCAACAGGCCGGAGACGTCCTCGTTGAAGGCGATGGTGACGGTCGACAACGGCACCTCGCGAGGGTCGGGGAAGACCGGCACGATCGAAGCGACCGGCGGCGTAGCGTCCATCGTCCACTTCACGGACGGATCCAGGAACGAACTCTGGAAAGACCGCCGCACGCTGACATTGTCGATGGTGAAGTCACGGGCGCTGCGGTTGGCAATGAACTGGACGGTGATCGCGTCGTCGCCCACTTCCGTGGTGAACGGAACGACATAATGGATATTGGCGGATTGGCTAAAAACCCGATCAAACCAAAAGCTGTTCGCCTGGCTACCTTTGAATAGCTGAAGCTTGACGTCGCTTCTATCTTGGCCAGATAACTGTCGCGAGACGAGGTCGAATTCAAGCTGGTAGGTGGTTTCGGGATACGTGGAGAATCCTTGCCGAATTTTCGCGGCGCCCGTCCCGTCCGGAACGCTAGGGTCCGAGTTGACACTCGTTATGCGCGCTGCGCCGTCGTCCCTGGAGGGGCTTTCCAACTTCCACTCGACGCCGCCGTTGACAAACTCCCAGCCCGTGAGTTGATCCGCCTGGTCGAAAGTGCCGTTGGTGAGAAGTTCTGGGCCCAGCCCGCCTTCGACTTGAACGTCGATCAACTCGCGCATCGAGACGTTGTCGATCGAAAAGTCGCGGTTCGACCGAGTGGCAATGAACTGGAAGGTGATCGTGTCATCCTGCACGTCCGCCGGCGTGACGAATTCAACGATCTGACGTCCATTGTCGGCCGATGAATATGCCTCTTGGAACAAAAAACCGACGGCGCCGTTCGGGTTACCTTCAAAAACTTGGAACTTGATGTCGGTCGAGGCAGAGGTCGTTACCGCCGGCCTCGTGTTTATGTCGAATTCGATCTGGTAACTCGTGTTTGGAGATACCGTTACTCCCTGGCGAATCTTGGCGGCGGAAGCGCCACTGGGAAGATTCGGATCGATAACCGAGCCGCCGTGGAGGCTGGTAACGCGCGCCACGCCGTCGCCGCCTTCCAGTTCCCACTGCACGCCGCCGTTGACCGTCAGCCAGCCGGTCAAGTCGTCCGAGCCGCCACTGGCGACGTCGAACGAACCGTTCGTAACCAGGTTTGGGCCGAGCTCTCCTAGGTCGTCGTTCATTAACGGCTCACCGTTTGCAACGGTGACGATGTCGGCAGCGCCCACGTCGAGCGTGACTTGATATTCGCCGTCCTCGCCCGTGAGCGTCGCCAGATTGCCGAGTGTGAAGAATTGGCTGTCCGCGTGGGTCAACTGAGCCACGCCCGTCAAGTCAATGGTCTGCACTCCCGCGCCGCCATCAAGCGTAAGAACGAGATCGCCGAGGTCAAAGCCGGTCACCGGCTCGCTGAACTCAATCGCCACCTCATCAAGCGGCGCGTTGCGTAGCTCGGGGTCGACGTCGCCGATGGACACAGTCACCGCCAGCATCCTGCGATCTTCCAGCGGCTCGATGGCCAGGCGCTTGAGGCGCGGGTCGGAACGTCGGGCGATGGAACGGCGCGGCGAGTGCGACTTGGTTCGACGTGACATGGCGTGCTGTTCCTTGCCTGGATTATTCGCAGATGCCACGGGCAGCTTGCCTGCCCTTGCTCGCCGCATGTGCTGTGTTGCGCAAGGGCGGGCAAGCCGCCCATGGCATCCGTTGTTCAAAATACCGCCGCCTGCGGCTTGCCGTTAAACAAAGAGACGATTCACTCTCGCGGCCCAAAGGGTTATATTCTACTGCCCCTTGGCCGAGAATGCCAGCTTGTCGCGTGAAAATACTGCGCGAGACAGATCGATCAACCAGCGCTCGATCGACCGCCGCCGCTTGGAGACGGCGGAGCGGCGATTCACGCGAAGAGCGGCGGTTCCCGTTTCCCGCGGGACGATCGCCGCGGTAACTGCCGCTTGCGGCGAAGCAGCCCCGCCCGGCCCGGTCCAAGCGGCCAGCAGCACGGTCAGATCCTGAAAGTCGACAAACCCGACGCCGCCGCGGGTCGTCAGGCCGCCGAGGTTGCGGATCAGGCCGGACGCATCGTCGATCGTTCCTGAGGTTTGATGGGTAAACGCAGCCCCGTACTCGATTCGAGTGGCGGTGAATCGTCTCGTGTTCGTAGGCCAGATCCAGCGTGCCGCCGGCAACGCCGATGCCGGCCTCCTCGGGCGTGTCGACCCAAAGTTCGACCCAGAACGGTTCCCATTCGTGCAAGAACGGAGCACTGGAGGGCAGCGCCGCCGTGTGTCCCAACGAGTCCACGTCGGTCGGTTGGCGAACCACGGCCATGTCGAACTGCACCAAGCCGCCGACCTGCTCGACGGTCAGCGTGGCGGAGAGATCGAACTTGTTCCACGGCAAGTTACCCAGCCCGGAACGACTAAAGGCCGACTGGCCTTCGGCGAGCGTGAACGTGACCGGGCCGGCGAGGAAACATCAACCAGCAGACTCGCATAGATGGTCGTTCCGCTGGCGCCCACACCGGACGGAATCAACGTCGAAATGCTCCTGGAACGGTCGTCGCCGGTAATGTGGAGCTTGCCGCCGCGCGCGCTCGGCGCCAAAGTTTCCGCCGTGTCGATGCTCCCCGCCACGATCATATCCCTCGTCGAACCGCCGTTGGATGCCTTGAACCAAGTGCTGCCGAGGTCGGGGGTTGTGCCCGGGAGAACTATAGGCAACGTCGGCTCGGAAAACGATTCATAGAACAACAACTCCCCTTGGTTGTCGATCACCAACACCTCGCCACCTTCCACCGAATAGGAATCGCTCTGCGCCACCGGCGCGTCGTTGATCGGGCTGACGTTGATGGTGGCCGTCGGCGGAAAGTTTACGTCCACGACGTTAAACGCCACGGTGACGATGTTCGACGGATCGCCGGCGTCGCTGGCTGGGTAAGTGAACGTGAAGTCGCCCTCGACGAGCGGCGCGTCGTATGAAAACGATCCGTCGGCGTTAAGCTGGAGCGTTCTTTGCGTTACGTCGCTAACCAACTCGGCCGTTAGCGCGTCTCCCTCGACGTCGAAGTCGTTGGTCAGTATCCCCGGTGCGGGAATCGAAAGATTGGCCCCCGGGGTGAGTTCGTACGACTCGCCAGCCGCCACGGGCGGATCGTTCACAGACATTACTGTAATCGTCACCGTCGCCGCCACGCTGTCGACCACGCCGTCGTCGGCGCGGTAGGTGAATGTGCCGGGCCGCTGGCCGATCACGTCGCCGCAGCGTTCGGCGCTCAGCAGCGTGTTGCTCACGATCAGGTCCGACAGCGGGCCGGGCGATCCGTTGCGGTTCGTGTCCGGCTGGCCGAAGATTCGCTCCGACACATCGACGATGATGTTCCCTTCCAGGTGGGCGCCGCGGCCGGGGGCATTGCGATTGACGATCACCAGATTGACGACCGAATACTCTTGCGGTGTGCCGTTGCCCGGGTCCGGACCGTCGGGTGTGATGCCGACGATCGTATTGTTTTCGAGAACGGCCAGGTGGGCGTCTTCCAGGTCGATGACGTGCTCGACGTCGTAGAACACCAGCTTGCGTAGAGGAAGGCTGTGAAAACCAACCCGTTACGTGTAAGCGGCCGAAGTCGTGGAATCTGGTGCCCTAACCAACGCTTCGCGGCGACTCGTCGCCCTAACGGCGCCCGCCGCTTCGTGACCGCCGCCCCGCAATCATCGTTCTTTCGACCGCCAAGCCCTCACTCATCGCCCGGTCGACCGCCGCGGCCTGAAGGCGGCGGAGTGGTGAGGCGTGGGAGGACAGGTTGAAGCTGCGGCCGGCCCGGTCCAGGCGGCTAGCAGCACGGTCAGATCCTCGAAGTTCACCGGGGTGGTTGCCGCATCGACCAAATTCCCCTCGGCCGCCGAGGCGCCCGGCTTGTTCCAATTCGCTAACAAGATCGTCAAGTCCTGAAAATCCACAAACCCGTTCCCGGTTAAATCCGCCGGCAGGCTCGACTCGCCGTTGATCGTCACCGTTGCCAAGTTACTCACCCAAGTCCCGTTCGTCGCCCGATAGGTAAACGCATCGCTTGCGGCTAAACCGGCAAGCGGCGTGTAGACAAAAGTCCCGTCGGCGTTGAGCACCAACTCCCCGTGCTGCGGCCCGTCGACCAGCACGGTCT
>JADFKK010000157.1 GCA_022564995.1 Planctomycetota bacterium
CACGTGCCGTAACTGCTCTGTGCAAGTGCATTGACCTCCGCACGTTGAACGTCTGGGTGAGCGAGGCCGGTCCCGTGACCCTTGGTCACCACTATCCCGCCGCCGCCGCCTTAGCGAAGATTGGTAAACCCGCCGCCAGGGATTGCCTGTGGGAACTCACCAAGGAAAACTCCGCCCAGCGCCGCGAGTGTTTCTGCTGGGTCATCGGCAAGGTTGAAGGCCCAGAAGTCGGCCGCTTCGTGCTCATGCTGGCCCTCGCCAAGGAGACCGACGCGAAGCGCAAGGCCCGGCTAGAAGCCGCCGTCCCCGTCTTCGAGGAACTGTTCCCACTCAAACAACCCGACCGGCGTAATTACCGTCCGCGAGACGAACGGGACTGATCTCGTTTCAATCGGGCTATGCGAATCCATCTCAACCCGATTGCGATGACATGAGAGATTCAAACGGTCCTACGTGGCCCAACGATGACCAACCGGGCGATGCCGGCTCGGCGCTGCTGGTCCATACCCAGATGAACCATTTGTACGGCCGGGGCGCGGGGCGTCCGCGGGATGCCGACTGGCTGGCGCGGCGGGTGGAACTGTACTTGCGCTACACGGTCCCCTCGCTCGCCCGGCAGACCGACCGGCACTTTACGATCTGGCTCGACTGCCGGGCCGGTTCCGAGGGGCAGCTTGAGCCGCATCTCGATGCCCTGTTGGCCGCCGGCGTGCGGGTGACGTTCGACCGTGGAGCGCAGTTGCTCTCCGAGCTGCCGACGGACGTGCGGCAGGTTTACGTCACACGGATCGATTCAGACGATCTTTACGCCCCCGACGCGATTGCCTTGATTCACCGACTGCACGGCGCGGCGGCGGCCTCGCAGTTTTGTCGGGGTTACGTCTGCGATCTGACCAGCGGAGAAATCCGCCGTGTTGCGCTCCGCTCGCCGCCGTTTTACACGCTCCGCTTCGCCCGCGACGAGTTCACCTCGGCCGCCGACCTGTGGCCTCTGCTGGCCCCGCGCCCCGAGCGGCCCGGCGCGCCCCGCGGCCATTCGGTGGTCCGCGAGCGTTTTTCACCCGTGGCGCTGCCCCACGCCCGATTTTGCATTCTCCGTCACGACAGCAACACCGGCGGAACTTTTCGCGGCCAGCGCGTCACCTGCCCCGCCGCGCTGGCCGAAATCCGCGAGCGATTCGCCCTGCCGACGGCCGTCGCAGCCGCGTGAGAGCACGATTGCTCATACTCGCTTCGGCCGTTCGTAATCCGTTCTTATCAGCCTGTTGGAAATCGTGTAGGAGGCGACTCCTGTGGACGATTTCAGCGTGAAACGTCAACTCTCGGCGACAGGAGTCGCTTCCTACACCGGGCAGCGGATTTTTTCGACAAGCTGCTAGGCCAGTGTTTCCAGCGACTCATCGGAGGGTGTGACCGGCGGGGCGGGAGGCGGACTGTCTTGGCCGGCCGACTGAGGTGTCGAGGTCGGCTGCCTGCTGTAACCGATGTCGCGAACTACTTCGAGGATTTCGCTGCAGGTGGGAAACATGCGGCCATTCTTGCGTTTGTATTCGTCGAGGGCCTGCATGAATTCGACCTCGTCGGTCGTGTAGTCGCGTTCGCAGGTGGTCGGATCGATCTGCCGGCGACGATTGACCTTTTTGCGGCGCTGTAGCTGGCGACGTTCAACCTCGACCGGCTGGTCCTGGGTGCGGCGGTCCGGCGATTCGCGTTGGTCGCCGTCGAGGGCGCTTCGACGATCCATGGCCGGTGAAGCGGCGGTCTTTTCGGCCTTGGGGCTGGCCGATTTCACCCGCTGGGAGGTCGATTTCTTGACGGTCGATTTCTCGGTAGATTTTTTCGCGGTTGCTTTTTCCACGGTAGCCTTTCTCGCAGTGGACTTCTTTACGGCTGCCTTTTTCTTTGGCGATGCGGCCTTTTTCTTGGTCGCGGTAGCTTTGCGGCCGGTCTTGGTTGATTTCTTGGTCTTGGCCATCGGGTGACCTCGCACGGGAAGGTGTAGCGGCTGCGGGAGCTGCGCAAACTGGGTGTTAGATGTCAATAAACATCGGAAACCCGATGGGCGAGAGTCCATCGATCGCGGAAAATGGGAAGTTATGAGAACTTCACCGGTTATTCGGATCGTGCCGGCGATCCGAAGTATGCCTTGGCGCCGGCCGGGAAATCGTAGCCCGAAGCGTGAGCGAGGAGAAATTACGGCCGATTTCAGCTTCGTCCTCGCTCACGCTTCGGGTTGCGACAGACCGCCTCGCTCACGCTTCGGGTTGCGACAGACCGCCTCGCTCACGCTTCGGGTTACGACGGATCGCAAGCAGCCTGTTGAGAAAGCTGAAATCGGCGACAGGAGTCGCCTCCTACAAACCGCGCCGGGCTGCTATACCGGGCCGGTCGGATAATGCGGCGAGTCGGGAGTCGCGGAGTTTCCGCCGGGGTGTTGCGCCCCGTGTTGGTGCCCTTGCTGAGGCTGCCCGCCGCGAAAGCCGCGGCCGTATTCGCCCCGTCCGCCGTACGATCTGTACCCGTTGCCGAGTCCGCCGTAGGGTGGTCCCCACTGGCGATACGGCACACTATACGGTCGATACGGATAACGCCATTCGCCATAGGGCCTGACGCGGCGGCCCCACTCTTCGACGATGTGGATGTTGTCGGCACTGCTGCCGCGGCCGATTTGAATGTGGTTGTGGCGATAGCCGCTTTCCAGATAGTCAGGCCGCGGCGCGATAAACACCCGCGTCGGCTGTTGATACTGGGTCACGCGCTCGCCCGTGTTCGGGTCGTGCGTGTAAGCCGAGCGAAGGTACATCCAGTCACCGGCCTGAGCGGCGGGCGCCGCCAGCAGCGCGGCGGCCAACAAGAACAATTTGATCGTGAGGGGTTTCATGGGAAGCTCGTCAGGGTTGTCAGTCAAGTTTGGCCCGCGTCGTGGGAAGAGGTCGGGGGAGACGCACGCCGAACGGTTCAAGTTGAAGATTCAATGCTGCTTTTCTGCTTTTCAACACCCGCACCTACTTCGGCGGATGTTCCACCATCAACTGTCCTTTTTCGGAATCAAAAACGTACTTATCGCCCTCGGGCAGTTCGGGCAACGTGTATTTATTGTGAATGATTTCCTTCTCAAATTCTTCCCACGATTTTGGGAAGCGGTTGTGCAGGGCCTGGTAAATCTTCAGGTCGTTTTCAATCGATATGAACGTCAACTTATGCTTTGTGCGAAAAAGAACGCCGATCGATTTCCATATCTTATAATCGCGTCCCTTCTTGCCGACGCCGGCTTTGGCCACTTCTCTCTGTCCCTCCGGTGTTTTCGTTTCGGCCGGCGAATTCGCTGCCGGCCGTGGAGCGGGGCTGCGGGTCTTTGCCACGGCGTCCGATTTCACCGGCAGATCGTCCGCCGACTCGTCGCAGCCGACGATCGCTACCAACAACATCAACACCGCCATCCGCATGGTATTCATCGCATGGTCTCCTTTCGCCTGTTTCCTGTAGGAGGCGTCTCCGACGGCGATCCATGAGCGTCTCCGACGGCGATCCATAGGCTCACCGGCGAGACGCCGGTGCCACGGATTGTGGCGAAATCGCCGACGGAGTCGCCTCCTACAGGCATTCATCGCCGACGGAGTCGCCTCCTACAAATCCTCCAGCCCCAATTTCCAGTCCTGCATCTGGCCCAACTCGCTGCGCTTGGTCATGTCGAAATCCAACGGCGAGAGCGTAATGTAACCCTGCTTCAATGCCGTTAAATCGGTCTCCTCTTTGCTTGGCTGCGGCGGCGGTTCGTTGGTGGCCCAGTAATAGTCGCGGCCGCGCGGGTCGGTTCGTTTTTCAAAATGCTCGCCGTACCGTGCCACGCCCATCGGTACGACGCGAAGCTGCCCCTGGCCGCGTCGCACCGCTGAGGTGGGAATGTTCAGATTGTAAAGTTGCGGCTCGTCGCCTTTTTTCTTGAGCACCTGTTCGATTATCGCGGCGGCCCATTTTGCCGCCCGATCGAAATCGGCGTGCTCGTCGTATTCCAGCGAAACCGCCACGCTCGTGATGTCAAAGAACGCACCTTCAATCGCCGCCGCCACCGTGCCCGAGTAGAGCACGTTGATGCCGGCGTTCAACCCTCCGTTGATTCCGCTGACGACCAAATCGGGCCGCCTGGGACACAACTCAAACAGTCCCAGCTTCACGCAATCGGCCGGGCTGCCCTCGACCGCCCAGCCGCGTCGCTCGTCGCCGTCGAAAATCTCCTTCACGACCAGCGGGCTGAGGAACGTAACCGAATGGCCGACGCCGCTCTGCTCGGTGGCCGGAGCGACAACACTCACCTCGCCCAGCCGCTGCAGCTCGCGCTCCATCGCCCTCAGTCCCGGGGCGTAAATCCCATCGTCGTTGGTCAGCAGAATAAGCACCGGGGGAAGTTGCCTTTCCATAGCCAGGACACTGCAGCGGTCCGTGCGATAACTTCCATGATAGTTGGTGGGCGGGAAAGGTACAACGACCGGGAGGCGTAAGTCGTTGGGGTTGTGCGTTTTATGATGGCGGCGCTAGCACGTCGTCGTCCACAGCGGGTTAATGGGTCAGCAGAGATACTGCGATATTTGACCTTTTTTCATGGCGGACTTTTCACTACCATCCCGCCGCCTGGAGCCGCGGTTTACCGGGCGGCTGCGGCTGTTGGCAGTTACCGCTTTGACGAGGATTGAAACTCATGGCAATCATGCGTAAAACGAAGATCATTGGTGCGGCGTTGGCGTGCTTGGGGATGATGCTGCCGACTGGCGTGCTGCTGGCAGCTCAGCCATCGGAGAAATTCACCGCGGCGAGAGCGGCTCCACAGGTTCGAGACGTGGCGCTGGCGGCCGATGGTTCGCTGCGCGGCCGAGTGGTCAGTTTCGCGGGAATCGGCCTGGGCGGAGTGAGCGTGGTTGCGCGTCTCGCTGGGCGCGAAGTGGCGCGCGCTACGTCGGACAAGACCGGCTATTTCTCGTTGGCTGTCCCACGCGGAGGTGTTTACGAAGTGCAAGCCGGCTCTCAGACGACGCTCTATCGCCTGTGGGCGGCGCGGACGGCTCCGCCAGCCGCAGCCAAAGCGGCGTTGATCGTCGCCGGAGAGGACGTGCTACGGGCACAGATGTTGCCGTTCAAATACTGGCTTGTCAATCCGTACTTCATCAGGACCGCCGCGGCCGCCGCGGCGATTGGCATCCCGATCGCCGTGCATAACGCCAATATCGACAATCGTTCAGTCGGAATCATCGGCGCAGCAATTGCGGTGCCCATCGCGGTACTTGATAGCAACAGCGGCAGCTAAAGGAGCGGCTTAGGGATCACTGCTTCAAGACAGACCGTGCAGAACCAAATCCCCGTCGGCTGGGCGGCCGGCGGAGATTTTTTTGCTTTACCGCGCTGGCGGTCAGCGACAGCAACAATTTATCGGCGATATGTCGGTGTTTGATATTTGACCTTTTTTCATTGCGGACTTTTCACTACTATCCCGCCGCCTGGGCCGCCGTTCGCTGCGCTGCCGGGCGACCGCGGCTTGAGGCCGTCACCGCTTTGACGAGGATTGAAACTCATGGCAATCGTGCGTAAAACGAAGATCATTGGTGCGGCGTTGGCGTGCTTGGGGATGATGCTGTCGACTGGCGTGCTGCTGGCAACTCAGCCGTCGGAGAAATTCACCGCGGCGAGAGCGGCTCCACAGGTTCGAGACGTGGCGCTGGCGGCCGACGGTTCGCTGCGTGGCCGAGTGGTCAGTCTCGCGGGAATCGGCCTGGGCGGAGTGAGCGTGGTTGCGCGTCTCGTCGGGCGCGAAGTGGCACGCACCATGTCGGACGAGACCGGCTATTTCTCGTTGGCTGTCCCACGCGGCGGTGTTTACGAAGTGCAAGCCGGCTCTCAGACGACGCTCTATCGCCTGTGGGCGGCGCGGACGGCTCCGCCAGCCGCGGCCCAAGCGGTGTTGATCGTCGCCGAAGAGGACGTGCTACGGGCGCAGATGTTGCCGTTCAAATACTGGCTGGTCAATCCGTACTTTATGACCGCCGTGGCCGCCGCGGCGATTGGCATTCCGATCGTAGTGCATAACGCCAATATCGACAATCGCTCGGGAAGCTGAGCGATCCGCCATGAACAACAATCGACTGCTGCAATGGAGTGTGATCGTCGCGGTTGGTAGCGGCCTGATGGTTTCGGCATCGCCCCGCGCGCTGGCCGATCAGCCGACGGCAGCCAACATCCGCGACGTGGCGCTGGGCCAGGGCGGAACGCTCGAAGGCGTCGTCATCGACGCACAGGGCGTGCCGATTTCCGGCACGGTTGTCGAGTGTCGCCGTGGCAGCCGAGTTGTCGGCCACTCAAAAACCGACACGCTGGGACACTTTCAGCTTCGTGGGCTGCCGGGCGGCGTGTATCACATATCGGCCGCCGGCGGAGGCAGCGTGTTTCGGTTGTGGCGGGCTGGCACTTCGCCGCCCTCGGCCAAAACGGGCGTGCTGATCGTTTGTGTTGGCAGTTATCTGCGCGGGCAGTACACGCCCGGGGTGCTGTTTTCCTCAAACGGCCTACTCGTCAGCGGATTGGTCTTCGCCACCATCGCCATCCCGGTTGCGGTGAGCAGCTCTCGCCGCGGCAGTTAGTCTTGTGGTTGCGCTGCGTTGGGGACAAGGATCTGGGGGACGGAGCCGCCGTGTCCTCACGGCGATGCGTGCTGGCCGCATGAACGTACATCGCCCTGAGGACAGGGCGGCTCTAAAATCGCAAATCCCAAATCCCAAATCGCATTCTCTCTTGACCCGCCCCGGGGCAACTTGGTACTAACTGCCCCGCGCAGGCGTTGTTGGGGCGCAACTTTTCGATGGTCTTTTCGTTTTGAGCCCGTCGCGGGCAAAATCGCGCTGCGAATTGAGCGTGAACTATCCGCTCGATAATCGGTGCGGGCGCTACTTCGTTCAGTTGGTAAAACCACCGCACCGCTTTGGCATCTGCCGGCGGCGCGGAGAATTAAATTGCCGGGAGTCACACGCGTGCGTTCTTGCTACTTGGCACTGCTGCTGGGATTGGGCCTGCTGTCGACCGGCTGCGCATCGGTGGTGATCTCGCCGGGTGAGATTCCAGTGGGATCGATCGGGATTCCTGTTAAGAATCAAAGCATTGCGGACCCGCCTCTCGTCAATCCTCGTCCAGATCATAATCGTATCGACCGCGGCGACGTTTTGGAGGTGACCATCGCCACCGGCGTAGGCGACAGCGGCATGTTGACGTTTCCGGTACGTGTCGGCAACGACGGATACGCCGACGTGTTGTTAGTCGGAGAGGTCGAGTTGGCGGGTATGTTACCGGAACAGGCAGAGCGGGCCATTCTGGCCGCGGGCATCCGCGCCGACATCTTCAAGCGGGCCAATGTCGTCGTACTGATGGAGGAGCAGCGGCTCAACAGCATCACCGTCTACGGCGCGGTGAACAAGCCGGGCGTGTACGAATTGTCGCGCGGCAACAGCCATCTTACCTCGCTGATAGCGATGGCCGAGGGAACGTCCAAGAAGTCCAGTGGGATGGTCGTAATTCGCCGGCCTGCGAGGACCAATCCTCGCCGTCGTCGTCGCCCGGGAGATCCACAGTTCGATCCGCAACGCGAGAGTCAGCCGGTCAGCTATCGAGGCTCGCCCGGCGAGCGGCGAGACGAAGATCCGATGATTGAACGACCGGCCGCGATAATACGGATTGATCTGTCGGACCCCAGCAGCTACGACCACCGGGGCCTGTATCTGGAAGACGGCGACGTGGTGAAGGTGATGCCGCGCGACTCGCAGCCGGTCTACGTCATGGGGCTGGTCCGAGAGGCGGGACAATTCGAACTCGAACCGAACAAGAACATGCGGATGTTGGATGCGATTGCCCTGGCCAAGGGCCGAACATCGCAGATGGCCGACAAGGTTCACATTATCCGGCACGTGCCAGGCCGCGCCCAACCGCTGGTGATTGAGATTAGCGTTCGCGAGGCCAAGCTACACGGCCGGGGTAACCTGCTGTTGATGCCCGGCGACATCGTGAGCGTTGAGCAGACGCCCGTCACGATGGTGCTCGACACGATCAAGACGTTTGTGCGATTCACGTTGGGCAGCTCGGTAGCGTTGTTCTAGGAACTGTAAAGCCGCGACCAGTGGTCGCGCAACACGCAACGCGCGACCACTGGTCGCGGCTTTACATACGCAAGCGGAAGTTGGCAGTATGACCCACGACACGACACTACCGGAAGAATCGAACGCCGGGCAGGCGACGGCGCACGTGGTGCATACGCTCTACAAATTCCTCCGCGTCGTGCGCTATCGCAAGGGAACCGTGCTGGCGGTGATGGGCATTTTTCTGGTGATCGGAACGGTCTACTTCTGCGCAGCCACGCGGTACTACGCATCGTCGGCCCAACTGCTCGTGGTCGATACGAGCACGAATTCCGGCATGAACGGTGGTCGGGCGGACGAGGCCGTCAAGCGGAGCATGATGGCCACGTTCGTGAATTTGCTGGTGAGCCAGCGCGTGGTGGACGACGCGATCGAGCATCTCGACAAGAAATATCTGAAGGACGACTTGCAGGACGTGCCGCGCGGCAAGTGGGTCGAAACACTACAAAAAAACCTTTCCGCTTCGTCGATCCGCGGCACCAATATCCTCGAAGTCCGCTATCGCTCGCGACACCCCGAGGCCGCGGCTGCCATCGTCGCTGCCATCGTCGATTCCTACCTCGAATTCATGAACGAGACCCACAGCAACGCCGCCAGCCGCGCCGTGCAGGTGCTACACGTCGAACGGGTCAAGCTGCAAAAAAGCCTGGCGGTGGCCATCGGGCAACACATCGAGCTGTCGCGGCAAACCAATAGCATGGGTCTCGATGATAAAACCTCCGAAGTCCACCCGGCCGTGCGGCGGGTGCTGATCTTGAATGAGGAATTCATCACGCTTACGACCAAGCGGCTCAAGGTCGCCTCGGCGCTGGCCGGCCTGCATGACGCGATCGACCACGGCGAAGACATCCACCAGCATGTGATTGGGGTTGAGAAAGCCGTCGGACAGCAGATGATGATGGCCTTCGTAGGCGTCGGTTCTGGCGACGCGCTGTTCTCGGCCCAGGTTCAGACGGATCTGCTGAAGGATCGCGCCAGGCTTAAGTCGAAGCTCAAGGTGCTAGGATCCAAGCATCCCGTAGTCGACGAACTTCAAGAGAGCATTGCCGGCAAGGAGAAATTCCTGCTCACCTATCACGACAAGGCTCGTCGCGAGCTGCGGCAAATGGCCGACCAAGAACTCGGGCCGCTTCTCATCAGAATGTTGCAACAGCAGTTGGCGAATGTCGGCGATCACGAGCGACGCGTTCAGATCGATTTCCGCAGGGCCCAGGATTTCGCGGTCACTCTGACGGGGAATCTCTTTCAGCTCAAGAATATCGATAACAATATCGATTTTTACCACAATTCGCTCGACGAGTTGATCAAACAGCTTGCCAGAATCAGCGAGCAGGAAGGTATCGGTGGAATCACCACGGCCAGAACGCAGTATCCCAAGGTCGACATCAACCCCGTCTGGCCCAAGCTGCCCTTTATCGTCGTCGCCTCTCTGTTCGCCGGGCTGGTGGTCGGCTGCGGCATCGTCTATGTGACGGACGTGCTCGACGACCGCTTCCGCTCGCCGGAGGAGATGCAGGACCAGCTGCGCGTGCCGGTGTTGGCGATCGTTCGTCGGTTGGAGAGCGTCGCCACGTCCGGTCTCGACGCGCTACAGGTCCACTCCGCCCCCAACGCGGCCGAAAGCGAAGCCTTCCGCACGCTGCGTACGACGCTGGCCTTCAGCAGCCAAGAAACCAGCCGAATGGTCATTTCCAGCGCCGAACCGGGAGACGGAAAAACTACCGTGGTGGCCAATCTGGCCGTGACCTACGCCCAGTCGGGCAAGAAAGTGCTGCTTATCGACGCCGATCTGCGACGCCCCGGCCTGACGAAATTGCTGGGGCTGCGCGGGACCACCGGGCTCTCGAGCTTGCTGCGTTCCGAAGAGGCGGTCGCGTCCATGGCCGCCGCCTCGATTTGTGCTTCGGGCCTCGACGGCCTCGACGTGTTGGCGTCTGGTCCGCGTCCGACCAATCCGGCCGAATTGCTCAACGGGGCACGGTTCTCGGAATTGTTGGCCTGGGCCGAGACCATTTACGACCAGATCCTCATCGACAGCCCGCCCGCGCTGGCCGCAAGCGATTCGGCGGTCATCGGCCGCATCGTCGACGGCGTGCTGCTGGTGGTCCAGCCCGAGAAGAATCAGCGCCGCTCGGTCGTGCGGGCGGCCGATAGCTTCATGTCGCTGGGCATCGATCTGATCGGCGTCATCATCAACCGTGCCAGTGACGAAAAGGACAGCGACTTCTACGGTTACGGCGGCTACGGATACGGAAACGGCGGATACGGCTATGGCGGCGAGGAGGACGAGGTGGACGAGGCGGACGAGGACCAGATTTTGGACGAGAGCACAAGAGACGCCGCATAAAGCCGCGCCCCAAACATGACCGATCCACGAGCAGTAGCTGAATTCGCAAGAATTCAATCGAGCCACGCGGTACTGAATTCTTGCGAATTCCGCTACGCGTACCGCTGGTCGCGCCGACGCTAATCATGAGAGTCGAAGCATGAAGGAAACACAACCACCCAACCACCGCCCCTCGGCAACGTCCACCTTGCGCCGCCGCAGCAGTGAAACCCTCTCTGCCCCGCTGTGGATCGTCGACGGCGCCCTGGCCGGCACCGTGTTCGCGCTGCCCTTTGTCATGGGCGGCCGGCATCCTTGGGGAGACCTGCTGCTGGTGCTGCTGGGGACCGTGGCCGCCGCGGCCTGGATGACGCACCGGCTGATGCGACCCGAGGGCCGCTGGGTTTGGACCTGGGCCGAGCCGCTGCTGCTGCTCGGTGCGATGCTCGTGCTGCTGCAATTGGTTCCGCTGAGCGAGTCGTTGCTGGGGATGCTCTCGCCCCGGGTGGCCGAGATTCTCCCGCTGTGGACCTCCGCCGCCGAACCCGGCGCCGCCCAGGGCGTGTGGTCGCAAATTTCGCTCGCGCCGGAGGCGACCCGAGGCGGACTGGCCGTTTATCTGGCCTACGGGATGTTGTTCGTGGTTGCCGTGCAGCGGATGCGTCGATTGAGCGACGTGGAACGCATGATCAAATGGATCGCCTGCCTGGCCGCGGTCATGGCCACCTTCGGCATCTTGCAGTTTATCACCAGCAACGGCAAGTTTATGTGGGTCTACGAGCATCCGTATCGCGACACTCTGGACCGCGTTAAGGGAAGTTTCATCAACCATAACCATTTCGCCCACCTGTTGGCGCTCGGCATCGGGCCGCTGATCTGGTGGGTTCAGCGCAGCCTGCGCGATCATGCCTCGGGCGAGCAGCAAGGCGGCCGCGCTGTGCCGGGTTCGTTTTCGTCCCGGCCCCAGTTCAATTGGCAGATTGCGCTGCCGATTGCCGCGTTGGCCGTTGTGCTGTTCGCCGGATTGATGTCGCTTTCGCGCAGCGGGGCCGTCGTAATGTTGCTGGCCACGCTGGTTTGCATCGCCATTTACTACCGCGCCAAGCTGATCGGCCGGCCCATGTTGTTGGGGATCGGCGCCACCGGCTGTCTCGTGGTCGCCGGGCTGTACGTGTATGGGGCCACGCAGGTTTCGGAGCGGCTCGACGATTTCGCCGCCGGATCGATCGAACAGTTGGACGCCAATTCGGCCCGCCGCGACGTGTGGGCGGCCGTGATTCAGGCGATTCCCGATTATTGGATCGCCGGTTCCGGCGTCGGCAGCCACCAGCACGTGGTGCCGATGTATCTGGAGCGGCAGCGTGAATTCATTTACTCACACGCCGAGAGCAGCTATCTGCAAATCGCCCTGGAAACGGGCCTGCCGGGTTCGCTGCTGGTGCTGTGCGGAATCGGGCTCTGCGGCTGGTGGTGTATCGGCGGATTGTTGCGGAGTTCATCGAGCCGAATCACCGCGGCGATGGGCGCCGTGGCGGCCAGTCTGGCGGCCAGCATGGCCCATTCGCTGGTCGATTTTCCCTGGTACATCGTCGGCTGCATGGCGATCACCACGCTGCTGCTGGCCTGCTGCTTTCGACTGTGGTATTTCTCGCGTCGCGGAGAGCAGGCCCAGGAAAGAATCACAGATTCCGTGCCGATCACCACGCCAAAGCCGCGCGTGGTTTTCGCTATGTCGCTGTTGATAACGCTCGCGCTGGGCGGCTGGGCGGCGCAAGATCGCTTCGGTCCGGCGATGGCAGCGCGACATTGGGACCAGTTCGATCGGATGTCGATGGCCGCGGAATTGGCACAGGAAGCAATCGACGTTCAGTTTGCGAAACTGGGCGAGGAAGCGAAGCTGCCGTCGTTCGCCGAGCGTCAGAAACTCGATCCCAACACGGTCGAGCGAAAGTACGAGGCGTTACAAGGCGTGCTTCGCTGGAATCCCGACGATGGCCGAGCCCACCTGGAAATGGCCAAGGTCTATCTGAGCCGTTTCACGCTGGCCCAAGAAAAAGCCGAAAACAGCATGCCTGCCTCGCAAATTCGCGAAGCGGCGATTCGGTCCGGCCCTCATTTTCAGAAAACGGGCGAAAAGACACTCGCGGCCTGCGACGCCGACAACGACGGCGGATTGGACCAAGGCGAGGTGGCTCGCGTGTCGGAGCTTGCCGATCAAATCCTGCGACGTGCGGCTGCGGCCAAGCGAGACGGATTCGGTCAACTCAAAACCGAGAGCTTGGGTTTAACGCGAGACGACGCAAAACGTCTGGCGAATGTCTTTACCAACGAACGCGGAATGTTCCGGACGCAAGAAATCAAGGCCGCCGTTAAGCTGGCCTCGTATGTGGCCGAAAGCGACCGTCACACCGATCACAACAGCGATGGCCGACTCAGCGCCGATGAATTGGGAAGGTTTTACCTCGATGAGTGGCTCGAAAGGGCCATCGACAAAACGGCCAAGCTGGAACTCGAAACCGCCATGCAGTCGGCGCGCCGCGCCCTGCGCCTGCTGCCGCTCGAAGGGAGTGCGTATCTGTTTCTGGCCGAGATGAGTTTTCTGCAGGGAGCGCAGGCCACCCATGAGGCCAAGCGTGCGTTCATCGATCAGGCACTGCTGGCGCGCCCCTACGACGGCAACGTGCTGTTTCGGGCCGGCACCGAAGCCATGCTCGACGAGCGACTTGGCGGCCGAGAGGCGGCCCTCGTCTATTGGAAAAAATCGTTCTACACCCGCCGCCGTAATCAGCGCCTGCTGGTTGACCTGCTGTACACGCGGGTTCCGCCGGAGTTTTTTATCGAGGCGTTCGAGCCCGACCTGCCGGCCACGCGGCTGATCTACTCGCGATATCACACGATTTATCCGCCGCAATACCTGGTGAATCTATCGAACCATTATACGAGCCTCGTGGAGCAGAAGGCCGAAACGACCACGGGCGAAGGGGCCTCGCGATTGTGGCTGGAATGTTACCGGCTGTACGACAAAATTGGCGATAAGAAAAACATGATTCGCTGCGCCCGCTCGGCCGTCGAAAGCGATTCCAACTATTACGAAGCCCGTTACGTCTACGGTATGCGCCTTTTGGAATTCGACAAGTTCGAAGAAGCCGAAAAACACATCCGCTGGTGCGTGCAGCGCAAGCCGAACGACGAAGTGCTGCGGGGAACACACCAGGGGATCAACATCAAAATCCTGAATCGCCGGCACGGAATCGAATCGGCCCGCAAAAAGCAAGACAGCACGCGGCGGTAAAGGTGGACCAGGGGTCGCGCATGAATGGGCTAAACAGCTTGACGAGATCAACAAATCCGAAATCCGAAATCCGAAACAAATCACAAATCCGAATCTCGAATGTCAAAACGTCGGAGATTTGGGAGTTTTTGGAATTCGTGCTTTGAATTTGTTTAGGATTTCGGATTTCGGATTTGAATGGCAAGACGGCATAACTTGTTTCTACGCAACTCGTAAAGCAAATCGACGGCTATGACAAGCAACCAAGCCCATCATCGAATGACCGCCCAGGGGCGGCAGCTGGCCTGCATGTTGGCGCTCGTGCCGGTTTTGGCGGGCGTCTATCTGCTGGCCTATTGGCTGCGCTTCGACGGGCAAATCGGCAGCGAGGCGTTGATCGCCCTGCAGTTATCGCTGCCCTGGGTGATCGGTCTCAAGGTGTGCATGCTGTGGTGGTTTGGCGTTTATCGTGGTTGGGGACGCTACGTCACGCTGCACGACGTTGTGCCGCTGGTCGAGGCGGCCACCGGCGCCGCGTTGCTGTTGGCGCTGGTCGATTATCTGCTCTTTCCCCAGTGGTCCATTCCCAGGAGCGTCTTCCTGACCGATTGGGGCGCCACGGTGCTGGCCGTCGGAGGGCTCCGCGTCGCCTGGCGATTGGTGCGCGAACATCGCTTCGGCTTCGTCTCGCGAGGCAGCCTGCCCACGCTCATCGTCGGCGCCAACGACTCGGGTGAGGAGCTGCTGCGGGCAATCACACGCAACAACGCGCTGGCCTATCATGTCGTCGGTTTCATCGACGCCGACGCCCGCCGTGTCGGCACGAGCATCGGCGGCGTCCCGGTCATCGGCACGTTGGACGAGACGTGCAGCCTGGCGAAACGTCTCGAAGTCAGCGACGTGCTCATCACCGCCGGCGAGCTGCCCGGGCGGGCCGTGCGCCAGTTGATTAACGACGCTCGCGATCATGGCGTGCGGGTCGAGGTGGTGCCGAGCTTTGAACAACTGCTGGCCGGCCGCGTGGCAATGCAGCCGCGGCCCGTTTCGATCGAGGATCTGTTGCAGCGCGATCCGGTCAAGCTCGACATGCCGGGCATTCGCCAGTGGATCGACGATCGCGTATTGATGGTCACCGGCAGCGCCGGCAGCATCGGATCGGAAATCAGCCGACAGCTTTTGCAGTTTTCGCCGCGGAAAATCATATTAGTCGATCGCTCGGAGAACGGGCAGTTTTTCTTGGAGCGGGAATTGAAAGAGTTGGCCGGCGAGCACCAAGACGTCGAAGTTACCGTGGCCGACATCACCGACGAGCCGCGGATGCGCCGCCTGCTGGAGCGATACCGGCCGGACGTTATTTTTCACGCCGCGGCCTATAAACACGTTCCGCTGATGGAAGCCAATCCCGGCGAGGCGGTCAAGAACATCGCCCTGGCCACGCGCACGCTGGCCACGCTGGCCGACGAGTACGAGGTCGGTTCGTTCGTCATGATCTCGTCCGACAAAGCGGTCAATCCGACCAACGTGATGGGCGTCTGTAAACGCGTGGCCGAGTTGTTCGTGCAATCGCTGGCCTCGACGTCGAAGTGTCAGTTCGTCACCGTGCGATTCGGCAACGTGCTCGACTCGGCCGGCAGTGTGGTGCCGATCTTTCGCGAGCAGATCGCCAGCGGCGGGCCGGTCACGGTGACCCACCCCGACATGCAGCGATTTTTCATGATGATCCCCGAGGCCTCGCAGCTAGTCATTCAGGCCGGCGCGATGGGCCGCGGCGGAGAAATCTTCGTGCTCGACATGGGCGAGCCGGTCAAGATTGTCGATCTGGCCAGCGACATGATCCGGCTTTCCGGGCTGCGGGCGGGCGACGACATCGAGATTCAATTCACCGGCATGAGGCCTGGCGAAAAGCTTTACGAGGAATTACACGTCGTCGGCGAAAAACACCTGCCGACCCGTCATCCGAAGATCATGGTCGCCGAAAAAATCGGCCGCGATCTACAAGAGGTCCGCGCGGCCATCGGTCGGCTGGAGCAAGTCGTCGAACTGCCCAACGAGACGATCATCAAGGAGCTGCAAAGCATCGTCCCCGAATTCCGCCGCGACGGCGATCAAGACGAACCCGAGCGGCGCATCGCGGCATAGTCGTGGTTCGCTCCGCGAACCCTACGTTTCGTTCGCGGAGCGAACAACGACTGTCTTCCGGCCAGCCCGCCGTCGCGGCGTCTGGTTATGCTCTGCCGGACGAAGCAAAGACCCGTCATGCCCAAAGCGGCGAGTACGAAGGTCGTCGGCTCGGGAACGCTGCAGGGTGTTACGCCACCGACGAGCGGACACTCGAAAGTGATGCCACCACCCGCCGAATCCTCGTCTGTCGAAATACCCCTGAAAAGGCCTTCAGGGGCATGACGTTCGCCAACACGCGATTCGACGTTTTCCCGAACCGAAAAGGCACCTGAAGGGGCCCGAGAAAAAAGTTGCGGCGCTCCTCCAATCCCCAGGCATAAATGCCTGGGCTAGTCAAAAATCCTGCCGGTCTTAATTTGTCGCTATTTAAAAGACCCCGCCACCTATTCTCCCCAGATTGTTGACAACATCTCGCCGCTGTAACAGAATGGACAGGGGGCTCGGTATCGGCGCGGATGCCTTATTGCGTTGCAGACTTCCACTTTCGTTCACGTTTCTTAGCACCCCTCGCCACGATGTCTCGACTCGAAACGATATTTTCGGTGCTACGCCGACGCCCACGCTGTGTCGACCGGCCGAGTTCCTCGCGTCGCGTCCCGCGCCACCGCCGCCTAGCGCTGGAGCAACTTGAAGATCGCCGCGTGCTTTCGGCCGTGCTGCTGAGCGGTCATGAGCAACTGTTGCTGGAGTTGGTCAACCGCGCACGGAGTGATCCGGCGGCCGAGGCGGCGATGTTTCGCATCGATCTGAACGCGGGTCTCGATCCGGGCACGATCACGACCGATCCGAAGCAGCCGCTGGCGCCGCACCAGTCGCTCGTTGTTGCCGCCGGGCTGCACGCTCAGGACATGCTCGACAACGACTTTTTTTCCCACGATAACTTGCAGGGTGAAACGCCCAGCGATCGGGCCAAGGCGGCCGGCTATCCCAACAGCGTCGGCGAAAACATTGCCTGGTCGGGCACCACCGGCGTGCTCGATCGGACGGCGCAGGTGTACGCCCGGCACGAGTCGCTGTTCCGCAGTGAGGGGCACCGCGAGAACATGCTGCTCGGCGGTTACCGCGAGTTGGGCACCGGCGTGCGGTTCGGCGAATTTCAGGGCTTCAACGCCATCATGGTCGCCGAGGAATTCGGCAACCGCGGCGGCAACCGTTTTATCACCGGCGTGGCTTACGTCGACTCGGTGACCAACGACCATTTCTATTCGGTCGGCGAGGGGCTGCCAAATGTCGCCGTTACGGCGGTTCGCGTGTCGGACGGGATGATCTTCACGACCGCGACGGGCCCGGCGGGCGGCTATTCGTTGCAGGTGCCCTCGGGCAGCTACTCAATTACGGCGCTCGTCGGTCAGTTTCCGATCCCGATCGTACACGACGACATCGTGGTTTCGTCGGCCAACGTCAAGATCGACTTTATCCCGAACGACACGCTCGTACGTCCGGACCGGCCCGCCGACGTAAGCTTGACGGCCGCCAGCTCGTCGCAGATCGACGTTTCCTGGACCGACGCAGCCGGCGAGGACGGATATCGAGTTTACCGATGGAACGGGTCAGAGGGTGAGTTGATCGCGACGTTGCCCGCCGATTCGACCAGCTTTTCGGTGGGCGGGCTTTTGCCGAGCACCCGCGTTTCTATTTCGGTCGAAGCATATAACCTCGTGGGATCCGGATACGCAGCGTGGGCGAGCGCGACGACATTGCTCGATCGTCCGACCAAGCCCGGCGGGTTCACGGCCCTCGGCGTGTCGGCATCGCAAGTCGATCTGTCGTGGAGCGATTCAGAGGGCGAAGACGGCTACCGAATCTATCAGTGGCGAAGTACGGGCAGCATTCTGCTCGCTACCTTGCCGGCCGGATCGACCGGTTATTCGGTGAAGTCGCTCGCGGCCGGCAAAGGCTTTTGGTTTTCCGTCGAATCGTTCAACGCCGCGGGTTCCGGATGGGCGCAGTGGACGAGCGCGACGACACTGGCGTCTCGGCCATCTCGCCCTGGAGATTTCAGCGCCCTGACCGTTTCGTCATCGCAGGTCGACTTGGCGTGGAACGATGCCTCGGGTGAGGACGGCTACCGGGTCTATCAATGGCAAAGCGGCGGCGGCGTTCTGATCGCCACGTTGCCGTCCGGTTCGACCGGTTATGCGGTGCAGTCGCTTGCATCGAATACGAGCCATTGGTTTTCGGTCGAAGCGTTCAACTCCGCTGGTTCAAGCTATGCCCCTTGGACCAGCGCCGTGACGTTGGACCCCTCGGCACCAACTTCTCCGCCAAGCTCACCAACTCCCATCCTGTTGGCCGGGGTCGCAGCCGATCGAATCGCCATCACCTGGACGAATTCCTCGCAGGAAGACGGTTATCGCCTGTATCAGTGGAGCGGCAGCGGCGTGCTGATCGGGTCATTCGCCGCCGACGTCACTTCGTTTTCGATCCAATCTCTTCAGCCGCAAACCACCTATTGGTTTTCGGTCGAAGCCTTCAACTCGCTCGGCTCCCGCTACGCGCCGTGGACAAGTTTTTCAACGACGGCGATCGCTGCATTCACCTCAGAGAAGTGATGGGCGTGACGCATCGCGAAAGAGTTTCGCTCGCGATGCACAAAGGCACTCTGTTCGTTTAACGGCAAGTTTAGCTCTCCCTGTCGACGTTCGACAAACGAATACGGCTGGCCAGCCCATTGCCGTTGTCGGTAAGAAACAAATCATTACCGACCAGAAAGATGCCCGAAGGATAGCT
>JADFKK010000158.1 GCA_022564995.1 Planctomycetota bacterium
TGTTCTGCTGCTGGGCATCATGCGGCCCAAAATCAAGAATCGCTTCGGCTTTCAATCGCATCGTTATCCTCCTTGAAGAGTGATGTTTTCAACAGGATAACGATGCGTTTATTTTTGCCAAGACCAAGCCCATCCCACAGGCCCGATCTGTCGAATTTCTGATTTCGGCAACAGGAACTAATTAGAAAACTCGGAAATCGTAACACTTCGGGTTCGGTAACTCAAATTATTGACAGGTTGGTGACACAGACGCGTCATCGTAGTGATTACTGAATTGTCAAAGATCAAACCGTCGGACTAGCTCTCGATCCCTGTGCGATTTGCATGATACCTTCGGAGTATGTCGCGCATAAACAGCCAACCAAGGATTGCATTGCCAATCCCGACCGCGATAGCGATCTCAAGTCCGAGGACTCTAGCAATCGTGAAACCGATGAAACAGAACGTGGATGAGAACCAAATCGGTTTTAGATCTCGGATCATATAGAACGGTACAATGAGCCATGATGCATAGAGACCTCCGACCGAAAGGCCATTGAATGCGCCCAGGACAGTGAATACGAACATCCATTGCGTGTCGCCTGACAAAATCAGTCCTGCGGCGCCGCACGCAGCGCCCACCGCGGCGCCGATGACGCTGCCCAGCATCGTTCCCAAGAAAAGACGGAACCAGAGGTTCCCAGGACGTGCGATATGCGGAATCTGAGCGACGGTGAGGAAGGCCTTCCAAAAACCGTACGCCTCAGCCGTCCATCCGATTGCAAAGATCCCGATAGGTGTGTCAAACAGGATCGCCTGTCGCTTTGGCAAATACCAATTGATTTGATCTTCTTGCGAATTTCCCTCGTACCACCGGCATTCGCTCAGCGGGCAAGACTCGACCGTCTCGTGACTCTTCACGGCGACTTGGCCCCCCTGCACGGAAACCGTTCTTGGAAAGCTCTCGCGGTGACTGACACCTTCAGACCAAAAAAACAGAAACATCACCGTCGACAAGATTGCAGAAAACGCCACTACGCACGTCGCGGTTAACATTAGTGGCAACCAGTCTAAGACGACAAACAGCCAGCCGGTCGGCACTAAGCAGAGCATAGTAACTGCCAAGACGAACAGCACCACGAAGACGAGTATTTTCGTAAAACGTACAAGGTGTCGTTCGAGAGTCTCCGCGATAACGTCATGGCTGCGCGCATAGGCAACCAGTTCTGGATCAGCATCTCCCACACATTGCTCGCAATAATCGTGACCGTCCCAGAGGGGAACCGGTACGCCGCTGATCGGTTCCGAGCATTTATAGCATTGCATCATGGAACTACGCATCAAAGAAAAGCCGTGCTCACTTATCCGGTGGCAACGTCTAGGGGCACCCCCTATCCCACCAGTCGGAGAATGTCCCGTCCCACACCTTAGACAACATTTTTACACATGCGACTGCGCCAGATCCGGCATCGCCGACTCCAGATGCGGCATCGTCAATGAACAGCTGCATGAATTCATCGCGCAGCCTGTTTTGATTAGTTACTCCCGGTATCCCAAAGAGCTCAGTAATCTTATCGTATGAAAAAAGTTGGTCATGCAACTCATGGTCGATGCACCAAGGGAAATATAGAATGAAGCCTCCTCCTTTCCCCGGGGGTTTCTACCACAATGACATCCGTTCGCTAGCACTCCGTAGAGATCGCAGGCGCAATCGGCGACATCCAATGCGATCTTGATACCCACAAGAACGGGATGTTTCACAGGAAAAAGACCGACTATGGCATCAATCACGATAAAAGATGCCTGTCCTTTTTAGGTTAATTTTGGTTCATCCGGCCAAAGCGTAGTTTTCCGTAAAGTGAGGCTTGAGGCTTGAGGCTTGAGGCTTGAGGCTTGAGGCTTGAGAGGTTGAGGCGTGAGGAAAGAAAAAACGGTTCTTCAAAAGTTTTCGTGGGTGGTTGCATCGACTCCGCCACGGACAGTACGGGTTCCTCTTCTCTATTCACGCGAATCAATTCGGTGTGACTACGCAACTGCTAACGCCGGCCCGTGCCGATCACCGCGAACAGAGAAGAGGAACCCGTATTCGTGAATCCCCGAGCCCTGCCACGGTCCGTCCTGTTATCCCGTCCGCTTTTCTTCCTCAATCCCTCACCCCTCAAGCCTCACTTTCTCAAGCCTCACTTTCTCAAGCCTCACTTTCTCAAGTCACCATACGCTTTAGCCGGATGAACCAGAAATTCGTCGAATCTACTCCGCGACATGTTCGGCCAGGCGCTGATGGAGTATTTCTCTAAATCGGTCGCGCACGCGATAGACCTTGCGCTCTGAACAGCCATTCGTTTCGGCGATCTCGGCCATCGAATCGCCCTCCATCCATTGGCGCGCGATCTGCTGTTGGTCGTCGGGTAGCTGCTCAAACGCCCGGCGTAATTCCTCTTCCAGCGCCGCCGCTTCGAGGGGTGAAGGATCGGCCGCGACCGCTTCGGGTGACAATCCCATCAGGCTTCCCGAGGTCGCATCGCTCGTCTCGGCCCGGAAATCCCGTTTCTGCGCCCCGTGGTGCTTCGCCTGCCCGTGGACCTTGTTCACCGTGATGGCCGCCAGCAACCGCCACAGATCCCCGCTTTTGGCCAGCGTAAACCGACCGTTCTTCGCCCGTTGAAAGAAAGTGCGAAACACCGACTGCACCACGTCATCGGCGTCGACGCGGCGAGCGAGTTGTTTGGAGATACGAGAATGGGCAAGCCGCAGCAGACGCTCGACGTAGTTATCGAACAGCTCCGTGGCGGCCTGGGGGTCGCCCTGTTGGACGCGCTCGAAAAGCTCAAGCGTTGTGGTATCGGTCGACATTCCCACTGAGCATCTCCCCCTTGGAAAAGCAAGTGAATCCGCGGCGTAGAAGCCGCACCGACGAGCGCAACACGACGCCTGCCAGTATAGACGGGCTCACAGGCCGTCACAAGAAAACTGGTTCTTCGGGGATTTTAATGGGTCGTTTCATCGGCTCCGCCGCAGACAGTACGGGTTCCTCTTCTCTATTCACACGAACCAGTTCGGTGTGACGAACGATGAGCCCGGACAGAGAAGAGGAACCCGTATTTGTGAATCGCCGAGCCCCGCCATCCCAATCGTCTGAAACAAGCCACTAAAAGTCCTGAAGAACCAGAAATCTAGGGCAAATGTGACGTGGGGCAGGTTTCCTAACCTGCCAACGATACGCGTGGTTTGGCTGGTTGGGAAACCTGCCCCAAATTCCGAATTAGACGCGACAACGCAGTTTCCCGTCTGAATCCCCGGGGGAAATCACTCAAACACCGTCGATGGCGCCACCCTGGCCAAGAAAGTTTCCCTTCCGGTGTCAGAAAGCGGGCAAGAAAGTCCATCTACTGATAGCCCCCAGGCGGTCTCGGGACAAATATTCTCCCCGTTTCGCCTAATTTCGCCCCAACGCGCCGGACCATGAAAGAAATCGTCAAAATTTTCCAGAATATGGTTGCATCGCAAAATGAAAGTGGTACTTTGCAGTGGTTCGAGGAGGAACCGAACTGACTCTTTTGGGCGAATCGATTCGCCGAATCTCATGTTTCACGCGGCAAAATACGGACGTATCTCGCGCCGCTGGCGATCCCAGCGTATCACGCGCGGGCGGCTCGAAGCGGGTCGCGGCGCTTGCTTTTCTACTCACGGGTGAAGACACCTTAGAACCATTGTGGAGAACTACCATGATTCGACGACGAGGAAAGACGACTAACAAGGGATGGTTTGGAAGACGAGCACGCAAAGCCAAACAGCAAGGGGGGAGGCCACGCGACTTGCGCTGCGAGCCGCTCGAAGACCGCTGCATGCTGTCGATCACGCTCAATCAGATCGGCACTTACGAGACCGGCATCTTCGACGACTCCGCCGCGGAGATTGTTGCCTATGATCCCGTCACGCAGCGAGTGTTCGTTTCGAACAACGCGGATCAGGCGGTCGATGTGCTCGATATCAGCGATCCGACGAATCCGAGGCTTGATTTCTCCATCGACGTTAGCAGCTTTGGAGACGCACCAACGAGTGTCGCGGTCCATGGAAACTTAGTCGCCGTGGCGATTAAGGCCGACCCCATTACCGATCCCGGGGTCGTGGCGTTTTTCGATACCGACGGTATCTTCATTAACGACGTAGAAGTGGGTGCGCTGCCCGACATGGTGGTGTTCACTCCGAACGGTAGACAAGTTTTAGTCGCGAATGAAGGTGAGCCGAGCGACGATTACTTAACCGATCCGGAGGGTTCCGTGTCGATCATCGACGTCACGCGTGGGGCGCATCGTGCCAGGGTGACCACGGCTGATTTCAATGCGTTTGACAGCCAGATAGCCCAGCTACGTGACGATGGCGTGCGAATCTTTGGACCGGGAGCGTCCGTCTCGCAGGATCTCGAACCGGAGTTTATTACCGTCAGTCACGATTCCCAAACGGCTTGGGTCACGCTCCAGGAAAACAACGCGATTGCCATCCTTGACATTAGTACGGCCTCCGTCACCTCGATTGTGCCGCTTGGTTTCAAGGATCACAGCGCGACAGGAAACGGACTCGATGCAAGCAACAAGGATGGTGAGATCAACATCGCCAATTGGCCGGTTCATGGCATGTATCAGCCGGACAGCATCGCCAGCTACCAGGTACGCGGCCAAACCTATCTTGTCATGGCCAACGAGGGCGACGCCCGAGACTACGACGGCTTCAGCGAAGAGACTCGCGTCAAGAAACTTGACCTCGATCCAACGGTTTTCCCGGGTGCTGAAACGCTCCAAGAGAACGAAAACCTCGGTCGCCTCAAGACCACCACGGCACTTGGCGATACGGACGGCGATGGCGATTTCGACGAGATATTCTCCTACGGTGCCCGATCCTTCTCCATCCGCACCGCCGATGGTGCATTGGTGTTTGACAGTGGCGACGACATTGCGCAGATCACGGCCAGCGCCTTGCCGGACGACTTCAATTCGACCAACGATGAGAACGACTCGTTCGACAATCGCAGCGACGACAAGGGAGCCGAGCCTGAAGGGGTCGTCTTGGGTAGTATCCGTGGTGAGATCTACGCATTTATTGGACTTGAGCGTGTGGGCGGCATTATGGTGTACAACGTGAGCGATCCGACGGCACCCGTATTTCAGCAGTACATCACCAACCGCGACTTCGCAGGGGATGCTGAGGCCGGAACCGCCGGTGATCTCGGACCGGAAGGCATGGCATTTATTTCGGAGGCGGATAGCCCGACAAGGCAACCACTCTTGGTTGTGGCAAACGAGGTCAGCGGCACGACGACGATCTTTGCAATCAGCGTCAGCACGCCGGCTCCGAAGGGGCAGTTCGCCGTGGTCGCGCCGCGGGACGAGCCGATCATCGGTTCGAGCGACAGCGAGCCGCAGCGGCCGTCGCGCCGTGGCGCCCGTGACGAGGTGTTCTCGCGATTCGATCGGGCGGAACGCCGGCAACGCGTCGTCCGCCGCGCGGCCAGCCATCCGTTCCGGCGGCTACAAGCCGCGGGAATCGATCGCGCCCTGACCGAGGATGTAGCGGGCAGTCGTTGGATCGCACGACGCAACCGACGTTAGGAGCGACACGATAATCAATCCTGGCAGTGAAATCGACGGCTTTGCCAACCTTACCCGGCCTCTTGTGCGAGACACAGGAGGCCGGGTTTTTTGTATTTTCCGAGGCACCGCAGTTGCGCGCCAGATGAGAAAGGATGAAGGATGAATTAAACGCGATTCTCCCCCTCTCCCTATCTCCTTCACTCCGCCAGATTCCCCTCCACCACCGACTCCACCAGCTTCGCCTCCTCCCCACTCGCGTCGGTCAAGATGTTCCCCGCGAACACGACCCACCGGCTCGGCTGGCCCTTAACGGCTAGTGTCCTGGGTCGCGGGAACGGAGACGAAGGAGTGCAGGCCGAAAAAATGGATTCGGTGAGCATTACGGGCGGCAAGCGCCCTCGATCACGCCGCTGGCAATGGGGAAGCCGGCTGCCAAGTATTCGTCGTAACGCATTCGATCGCGGTTGTGCTGCAAGTAATTGCCGATTTGAGTTAGTTTCCTTTGTTTCGCCGCGGGCAGGCTGCGTTTGGTCGCCATCTGACGCAGACCATCGGCCCCGGTTTCCCTGACGCTGCGTCGCGGCGGCGCAGATCGACCTCTTGCGTCATCCAGGTGAACACCTCCGTCTCCGCGTCAACGTGAAGGTCGCCCTCGTCATACGTCAAACTCGACCAAACACGCTTGTGCCGTGCGACCGGCTCGGCCGTTTTACGGCTCATCCGTTCCAAGCTGTCGACCGGAAGGGAAAGGCCCAGGATCATGTCGAGCGTTTCGGCCGTGCGGCTAAACGCATGCTCCACCGAAAGCGTTCCCGCCCAATCCTGAAGCAAATACGAGTACGCGCTCTCGGGCAATTCCAACCGGGCGTCGAGCGGCACGAAGTCGATCCGTTGTCCCACGCGCGTGCCGTAGACATCTCCGCTACGTGCGCCGCCGTCCCGTCGTCGGCCGCCTGCCGTACAAACGTCGCCAAGCCCTCCGCCATTTCCGCCAGATCTTCGAGGTTGTCAAACGCCGCTACATCTGCCATCTTCATGGTTCGGCCTCCTTGCCTAGGGAAAACATCGTTTAGTCAAACCAATGTTTACCCCAAGGAGGCCGTTTTTGTCACCATCAATCCGCCACAACTCCCAACTCCAAAACGACTTGCAGCGGCGAGGCACGCCGGTTACACCCTAATCCATTCGACACCTCGACCTGGCCCGGCCATTCACTGGAATGGTCGGGCCGTTTGTTTTGCGTGCCCACTGCCGGCGGCATAAAAAAACGACGCGGAATCGGCCAGTACCCTCCCCTTACTCCACCACGTTCCCCTCCACCACCGACCCGACCAACTTCTTCGCTTCCCCGGTCGCGTCCGTCAAGACGTTGCCCGTGAACACGACCCGCCGGCTGGGCTGGCCCTTGACGACGAGCGCCTTGGGCCGTAGGCCGGAGAAGACGTTGCCGGAGATGCTCACGTCGCTTGTGCCTTCGAGCGTTATCCCCGCCGCGTCGAGATCCTTCGTGCCGCGGCGGACTTTGCCCTCGCCGATGTAGCTGTTGGAAAAATTGTTGCCGGTCACGGTGATGCGCCCGCTTTTCGGGCCGATCCGCAGGGCGGCTGCGTGCATGATCGTGAACGTGTTCGCGCTGACCGTGCAGCCGTGCGCGTCGCGCAGGTCGATGCCGGCCCCGTCGTGGGCGATCACGTTGGCGCTCAGCGTATTGCCGTAACAGTTGCGATCCAGCACGATGGCCGTGCCGGCGCACTCTTCGATCATGTTGCCCGAGACGACCGAGCCGTAGGTGTTCTCGATCACCACGCCGTGCCCCAGGTGGTCGTCGAGACAGTTACCGGTCATGCACAGATTGTAGCCGTCGATGCATCGCAGCGCGTCGTGATTCTCCTCGAACTGATTGGCCGAAACCACGATGTCGTGACAGCCGATCAGGTTCAGCCCGGTCTGCTTGTTGTAGGTTATCAAGCAGTCGCTGATCCGCGGGTCTTCGTAACAGAAAAACAGCCGCAGCCCGTCGCCGCCGTGATAGCTGATGGTCACCCCGTCGATATGTACCTCGTTGATTCGCCGGCAATCGATGCCGTGCCCGCTGTTGGGATTGCCGGTGATGCGAAAGTCGGCCAGTCGAATCCGCCACAATTCGTTCTTGCGATCCTTCGACCCGTCGGGATGCTCCAACACCAGCGCCGGCAGCCCCTCGGTGTTCATGTTCTTAATGTGCGTCGACGTGCCCGATCCAACAATCGCCACGTCCCCCCGTCGGCACACCAGCGGGCGAGAAATCTCAAACGTCCCCGGCGGCAACCGCACCATCCCGCCCTCAGCCGGCAGCGCGTCGAGCGCCGCCTGCAACGAGGGGAACTGGGCCGCGTCAATCACCGCCCGGGCGCCGGGTAGTTTCGATTTTCCGCCCGGCGCGGCGTTGCCTGCGGCGGGGTCAGCCTGAGACGCGACAAACAAGCACGTTGCGATAAGAGCGAAAGACATCGAGAGCAACACAGCACGTTTCATGGCAAGCTCCTCATCAGAAAAACGGAAACAGGACCGTTCCATTGCAGCAGGACGGAGCGGCAATTGCAAGCACCAACGCCCCGCCGGCCCCAAGCCAAAGCAGCCGCCGCGATTGTAGGAGGCGTCTCCGACGGCGATCCTCCGCTTTCCGCTACTCCTTCAGCCCCTCCAGCATCTTCAACTGTTCGTCCAGCGGCAATTTCAAAAACGCGTCGAAGGCTCGGTAAAAGGCTTGTTTGTTGTCGACTTGGGCGTACTGGGCGAGCGCCCGCTGCCAGCCGACTTTGGCGACGAGGGGGTAGAACTTCTTGGGCACCTCGGCGATGCTCCGCGACTTCGACTTGTGGATCATCAAAGCGAACGCCCAGGCGCCGGCGTCGTAGGCCAGGTGGCGGTAATACTTCTTGACCGCCGGCGAAACCTCATCGACGTCCTCCATGTCCTTGATGCCCAGCTTCGCGTCTTTGGCGCGCTGCGCGTTCTTCATAAACTCCGCCATGTCGCGGCGCAGCTTGGCCCAGCCCTTTTTCTCGCCCAGGTAACAGGCGAAGAATTCGGCCCCGCCCTCGGTCATCCACGTCGGCGTCGTGGGAAAGGCCCGCTGAAAGACGTGCGTGTATTCGTGGATACCGCGGGTGTAAAGGTAAGGATCGCGGAACTGATGCGGATTGATAAACACAAGTTCCGCCAGCGGAGGATCGGTATCGCCGACAAACGAAAGGTAAGCATCGCCGCGCCCGCTGATCGCCTTCTTAATCAACTCGGCGCCCGGGCCGTCCCGGCACTCCTCGCGTCGTTTCTTCACCCCGGCCCCGCGGTGCTTGCAATACTCCGCCACCAGCCGCCGGTGAAAGGCCTCCGAGTTGAGCGTCTTGTCTTCATGCCCCAGGATATAGACGTAAACCGGCCCATAATTCCCAAAATACTCCCGCCCCGCATCCACCCCCTCGCGCACCATCCCCGGCCACTTCGATTGATCCCGCTGGTTACGAACATAAACCGGCGGGCTCTTCTGCAGCGTCAACAGCTTCGCCGCCGCCCGTTTGTCCTGCGCGCTCGCGGCAAGCGGGATGAAGCAACAGAGCGACGCCACGGAAAGTAGTTTTAAGAGTTGGACAGACACCATTTTGGTTCATCCGGTTGAAGCGTATCGTGATTTAAGAAAGTCAGGCGTGAGGGATTGAGCCATTCAAACGGCGGCCGCAGGTCGGCCGAGGCAACAAACGCAGCAATCGGATCGCCAAGTCCCGGCATGATCTCATCAACCAGCTTCGTCGTATCGCAACTGTGTTTTCCCGTCGTCTCCGTCGCCGTAGGCGGCGGAGACGACGGGAGGAATGGGGTTTGCGGGCAGGTTCGATTAGTTGCCAAACCAGCAAGCCACCGGCACAAGGCCGGTGGGGATAAAACCAACGGCCGCAACGCCATGCAGCATGATGGTCCGCATCGCGACCTCCTCAGCCGTCCGTTCATGCGGCTCGTCATAATCGTCAACCGCCGGCACCGTGTCCTCCACGCACACCCCGTGAGCTGCCGCCCATTGTTTCGTGCTCGTCATGCGTGGACTCCTTGAGGGGCATTCAACTCTTGCGACTTCATCCGAGGTCGGTTTTGGAAGCGAAGCAAGGGTTCGCGACCCGTGCGACGGGTCACGTGTTGCAAAAAGTAGAATGTCCCCTTGCATCGTCGTCGATATTGAGCCTCACTTGGCGTCCTTCCAAGCCTTCCATTTCTTTAACGTATCTAGCTTCGCCTCGTCACCAATCACCGCGGCCAGTTTGCCCAGCCAGGACTTTGCGGGGTGGCGATCTTTGGTGGCCCGTTCGACAATCGGCGTCAGATCCCAACCTGGCGAGCGGACGCCGTCCTTGAGCAACTTCTTTAGCCGCGCAAGCCACTTGCTGCGCTCCTTCGCCGGCCCTTGGGCATACCAGTAGAAGCCCAGTTCCACCGACAGGTCTCTCGCTGGCTCCGACGCGTGCAACTCCGTCGCTTCATTTAGCTTCTCCAGTCCCTCTTTTCTACGACCCGCCGCTAGGAGGCACATCGCGTAATTACCGAGGTTGTTGGCGTTTTGGGGGTCGGCGTCGATGGCGCGTATGTAGAATTCCTCCACCTGACCCGGCTGATTCCGCTCTCTCCAGAGGAAGTTCGCATAGCCGCCGAGTAAGTTGGCGTCCTTGGGATCGGCGTCGATGGCCCGCTTGTAGAATTTCTCCGCCTGATCCGGCTGCTTTCGCTCCTCCCCGAGGAATATCGCATAGTTGCTGAGCGCTGTGGCGTCTTTGGGATCGGCGTCGATGGCCCGCTTGTAGAGCTCCTCCGCCTCGTCCGGCCGCTTTCGTTCTCTCCGGAGGAACAGCGCGTAGTTGACAAGTGCTATGGTGTCTTTGGGATCGGCGTCGATAGCACGCTTGTAGAACTCCTTCGCCTGATCCGGCTGCTTGCGTTCGTTCCAGAGGAAGTTCGCGTAGTTGCCGAGTGTAGAGACCAGTTTGGGATCGGCCTCGATGGCCCGCTTGAAGAACTCTTCCGCCTGATCCGGCTGCTTCCGCACTCTCCAGCAGAATGCCGCGTAGTTGCCGAGTGCTTGCGCGTACTCGGGATCGGCCTCGATGGCCCGCTTGTAGAACTCCCCCGCCTGATCCGGCTGCTTCCGCTCTTTCCAGAGGAAGTTCGCATAGTTGCCGAGTGCGGTGGCCTCTTTCGGATTGCAGGCGAGGGAACGCTTATAAAACTCCTCCGCCTGAATCGGCTGCTTCCGCTCGTGAAAGAAGTACGCGTAGTTGCCGAGTATGGTGGCGTTTTTCGGATCGCCGACGAGGGCCCGCTCGTAGAACTCCTCCGCCTGATCCGGCTGCTTTCGCTCATACCAGAGAAAGTTCGCATAATTGCCGAGCAATTCGTACGAAGCCGGCAGGGTCTCGATCCCGCGTCGATAGATGGCGTCCGCCCCCTCTGGGTCAGTGACTTTGACTCCTTGGGCGGCAAGATCGAACAACCACCAGTCGGGTGTCCTTGGCTCACCGACTGCCGCTTTGTCCTCGTCCGCGACTCGATTAGCAAGTGATTGGCGAGATTCCGCGATATTCTGAAATACTTTCTCGAAAAGCGCCTTGTCGGGCGGATCGACGCTGAGTTCGTCTTCAAGCAACATCATCAAGGTGTCAAAATCACGATGTTCAACCCACACTGCATTGCGATCTTCAAGCCAGGCGCGAAAAACACCGCGCGGTTCGCTGCCGCTGACCCAAAAGACGCCGTAGGGCAGAGCTTCCTCTGGCAATTGTTCCAGCATGGCGATAATGGATTCGTCGTTTCCACCGTAACCCAGCACGATCAAGCCCCGGTCGTGCAGAACCGTAGCGACTCGTTCTGCGATGCGATGATCCAAAGCGTCTGTTTCGGTCGCGGTATTGCGGGGCGCGAGCTGGTGGTCGCCGTGCAGTTTGATGATCAGCGGATGCTTGGCGGTTGAACGGATGAAGGGAGCCAGGGAATCGTGGGCAATCACCAGCGGCCGAGTCTGACGAAAGTAGGACAGCGCGTCGGACAGCAGATCGTCGAAGTTCGTGGTCAAGACGATGTTAAACTGGCTGTCATATTGAGTCAGCAAACCGCTGAGCACGACATAGCCGAGTTGTCGCTTGATATGCTCGCCCGCGCAGAGACGGTGGATTTCTTCCTGACGGTCACCGGGGTAGAGAAACAGCCTCTCGATCAATTCGCCGTAGGACGCACCAGGATCGTCCGGATCCCAGTGTGAAAGTTCTTTGCGAGCCCACTCGTCCAGACCGGCGTCGCTGACGCTCGGTTCGCGGACATCGCGCAACCGCCGCAGCCAATCCGATTTGGCCTTCTCGTCCCGCACGAGACGGCCGGCGGCGGGAATGCCGGAGGAGACCGAACAGCCGGCTCCGAGCAAGAAAGCGAATCGCTTCTCCGGCTCATTTTCCGCGATCACCTTCAATCGCTTGGCAAACTCTTCGGCAGTAATGCGGCGGATCTCGCCCGTTCGACGTCTTGGCATGGGATCACTCGATGCTCGTCAAGGAAGAAGCAGAGGTGAAGAAACAAAGGTGTCACGAACGGTTAAATCGTCGATAGCCGTTGGTTGTCTTGTCGAGGATCTCCTCCCTTCGGTTCTCCGTAGCGATGTCTTACGCGTCACGCCGACGTAATTAGTCATTCTGGAACGGCAACTTGAGCGCATGGAATGCGCAGAGTTCGTCCTGTTGGAAGTCGTTAATCTCCGCAATGAAATCTTCAGTACGATTGACTGGCCAATCACAGACGATTGTGACATTAGGGTTGCGCCGAGTGTTAAACCAAAATTCTTGTTCCGCGCCGACAAATACCGGGCCAGTTCGCTGTCGGTAATCAGTTGGTGGGGATCCAAGTTTTGATGAATCGGCGATTATTGCTAAGTGGAGAGCGTTTTGGATAACGGCGTTCTTGATGCGACGAGCATCGGGATCACCTGCGTGTGGCCCCTTCCGAAATGTCAAGAACGTGACTGGCATTACAGACAACTGTGCGTTACGTGAGGCGTAAGTTGAGAAATCAATAGCGTGCGGGCCGAATATTGCGGCTTTGTCGCAATTGACCTCGCCTTGTGGCACAGAAACGCGTGCTTTCCGTCCATGCCACGACAAACGCTCCGCGGAGATGGCGGCATTGTTCGTGAGCACATGCACGTCAATATCGAGCTCAAGGATCCCGATCATTACCCAGAAGCCGGATGTGCCATCGGCAATGAACACCTCAGTGCCAGGCAGGATAAGGTTGTGTGCTACGTAGGCTCCTACGAGCCTCTTTGCATCCTTGTTACGCCATAGTTGCTTGCCGAAGTGGGTGTCGGCGTGGTTCGTCCAGTGCGGCTGCATCCTTTCAGCGAGTTCGACAACTTGCGTGTCCACAGCCACGATACTTCTCCTTGTGAGTGTTAGGGATTCCCTTGTCATCTAACTACTGTCTATCCATCACCCCAAAAACTGATCACTGGGCGCTGCGCTGCTCAATAACATTCCCAGAGTAGGCGGGGTGCGACTCAGAGAGGAAACGAAAGAGCGAAGTGTGCTTTACGTCGATCACCGCGAGACGGGTCATAATAAGTGGATGTGGTTGCAACGCAGGGTGCCATTGTCCCATCATTGATGGCAATAAGCAAGCTACCCCATGTCGTCGTCGCCGGGTGTCGCCGAGGGAATCAAAAGAGCGAATCAAAAGGGACGGGAGCCTGCGTCAAACACCCGTCTCTTTTAATTCATCCTGTCGGGTCAGCGATACATAACATCGGTACGCAACACGTATTTTCGCCCTTCGAGAACCGGATGGCCTTTGTGGGCTAGGTGATGGGTGAAAAACAGGGCCATGCCTTGGGCGTGTACGATGTTTTCGGTTTCAAAGGTTGTTTCGCCGCCCGTTGAAGCCGCACTGTCGAAGCCTTCGTTTAGATAAACCTGTGTTTCAAAACCCTCTCCCGCGGCTGAGACCGCGACCTCTCCCAAGGGAGAGGTGACGTTTCAAAACCCTCTCCCGCGGCTGAGACCGCGACCTCTCCCAAGGGAGAGGTGACGTTTTCAAAACCCTCTCCCGAGGCTGAGCCCGGCCTCTCCCGCAAGCGGGAGAGGTGACCCACTTGCTGGCGCAGCGTGTTGTAGTCGGTGATGGTAGCAGGCCGGTCATGGGGTGGCAACCGACGGGATACCTCGCGGGGGCGAATTCGAATTCGAATTCGGAATTCGGAATTCGGAAATCGGAATTCGGATGTGAGCCGCGGGTTTTACGGGGGACGACGCGTGACCTTGACGGACCGGCGGCTAGCGCCGTGCCGCTCAGGGAACGCCGCGGCAAGGTGAGCGGCCTACGGGGGCGAGGCTTGACGGGGCGGATGGCTTCTTTTTAGAGTGGAGGTGGGGAAACCGGGGCCACGGGAAAAGCGCCGTGGCAAGCCGGCGACCCAGCCCGTGCAGCCAGACCTATAAACTCCCAGCGAGGACACTCCCATGAAGCCGATTTTGAATGTTGCAATTTTGTTGGCTTGTTTGGCCTTGTCTGCCCGTGCGGAGGCGATCGGGCAAGATAGCGCCAAGGCGATCGCGGCAGTCGAGGCGGCCGGAGGATCGCTTAAGCGCGACAAGGGGGGCCACGTGGCCGAGGTCAGTTTTCGCGGGACGAAGATCGACGACGCGCCGCTGGCTCATCTGGCAGGCTTTCCCAAGCTGCGATCGGTGCTGCTGAACGACACGAAGATAACGGATGCCGGGCTGGCGACGCTGGGCAAGCTGACGACGCTCAACAATCTCGATCTGCGCGGCTGCCAAGTCTCGAACGCGGGGATCGCACATTTGACCGGGCTCGGCAAGTTGCGTGCTCTGCGACTGAACGGCAAGAACGGCGCGACGACCGTCGACGACGGCGCCATGGTTCATATTGCGAAGCTCAAGAGTCTCAAAGCGCTGCTGCTCGACTTTCTTTTTGTCAGCGGCGAAGGGCTGGCCCAACTCAAAGGCCTCGACCGACTCGAGGAACTCTATTTGGCGAGCACGCTGGTCGGCGACGAAGCGCTGCTGGTCGTGCAGCAGTTTCCACGACTCAAGAAGCTGCGGATTTCGCAGACCCATGCTTCCGATGCGGGGCTCGCGCACCTGGCAAAGATCGCGACGCTGGAAGACTTGGACATCAGCCAAGACGTTAAGATCACCGACGCCGGCATGCAGCACGTCGCCAAGCTGAAGAACTTGAAAAAGCTCAATCTGTGGCGGCTGTCGCTTACCGATGACGGGATCAAACCGCTGGCCGGGCTGACGAACTTGGAGTGGCTCAATGTTGACAACACACGGATTAGCGACGCGGGACTGGCGCACCTCCGGGGGATGAGCAAGCTCAAGTTTCTGCACCTCGGTTCGACGGGTGTGTCGGACGAGGGCCTCGCGCAGCTTGAGGCGCTAACGGCGCTCAAAGACCTCAAGGTCGCGCGAACCGCGGTAACCGCGGCCGGCGCGAAGAAGCTGCAAGGCAAACTCAAGAACGTCAAGATTCAATTGGAGTATATCGAGAACCAGTGATCGCCATGCGACCTGGCCGCCTTTTCGAGGGCAATTAAAAGGGACGCGAGTCTTTCGCGCACCAAACATGGCTTTCGTCGGTCTTGATACTCCTTCTTCTAGCTCTTCCCGCCGAGTTGTCGAGCACGTTGGGTGATCTATACCGGCGCGGCAAAACGCTCTCCCGGGCCTGAGCGCCCGACCTCTCTGGCAAGCGGGAGAGGTTGGGTTTGCGGGGATTTGCGGACCCACTTGCTTGCGCGGCGTGCTGGTACTCCGGGATGGTAACGCGCCGGTCACGGGGAGGCAACCGTGGGGCCGTCTGGATCAGGGGGAGAGGCGCCGCGGCAAGCCGCGGCCTACGGGTGGGTGACTTTCGCCCGGGCACGTCGGCACGCAGAGCGTGCCCTACCCCGCCAGTTGTTCTTGCAGTTCGACGAGAGCCGCGGGGACGGGCTTATGGGCGGCGAAGGTTTCTTTGAGCGGGGTGAGGACCATTTCTTGCTGGACTTGGCCGGCCATGACGTTGGTGGCGCCGGCGAGGATGCTGCGCACGGCGAATTCGCCGAGGCGGGTGCCGAGAATACGATCGGCCGGGGCGGGAGAGCCGCCGCGCTGGATGTGGCCGAGTTGGATGGTGCGCATCGAGAAGGGGCAATCGCAGGCCCTGAGTTTTTCCAGGATCGGCTCGACGCCGCCCAGCTCATCGCCCTCGGCGACAATCACCATGATCGAACTGCGACCACGCCGCTGCATCCGCTCCAGCCGCGCGGCGATGTCGCCCAAGTCGGTCCGCGTCTCGGGGATACAAACGACGGCGGCACCGCTGGCCAGGGCCGTGTACAGTGCGATGTATCCGCTGTGGCGGCCCATCACCTCGACCAGAAACATGCGCCCATGGCTTTCGGCCGTGTCGCGCAGCTTGTCGACCGCATCGACCGCGGTGGCCACGGCCGTATGAAAGCCGATCGTGTAGTCGGTGCCTAACAGGTCGTTGTCGATCGTGCCAGGACAGCCGACGATCTGTCCGTCCCAGTGCTTGAGCAGATGCACGGCGCCGCAAAGCGTGCCGTCGCCGCCGATGGGGATCAGCGCGTCGATGCCCAGTTGTTGCAGGTTATCGGCGGCCTTCCGCGTGCCCTCGGCCGACTTGAATTCTTCGGAGCGGCTGCTGCGAAGGATCGTCCCGCCGTGCTGGATGATGTCGGCCACCGAACCGAGAGTCATCTCGCGGCGGCCGTCGGGCGTGATGTAAACGTCTGCCTCCAACAGCCCCTGATACCCGCGGCGAATGCCGATTACTTCGTGACCGCCAAGAATCCCGCTGCGGACCACCGCCCGCAGGCAAGCGTTCATCCCGGGTGAGTCGCCGCCGCTACATAGCACGCCGATGCGCATGAGGGTTTCCTTTTGTTCGATCAATTGCCGTCGCATGTGAGCGGCACGGCGCTAGCCGCCGGTGCGTGTCGCGACGAATCTGGAATCTGAATTACCGGCGGCTAGCGCCTTGCCGCTCACCTGCGTTGTACACCATCGGCGATCCATATCCCACGGGTGCTGGCAGTGCTATCGCGGGAAGTTCCTTGCCGTTGACGCGGCGGCGGAGATTTCCTATCGTCGGCCAGTTTTCCTGTCCCCAGTTTTCCTTCTCTGACGAGGACAAAGTAGACGCGGCATCTTGCCGCGTTTGGTGCGATGGTCACTGCCTGGGAAAGCGGCGAGACGCCGCTTCTACTTTGACGAGGACGCTTTATGCGACGGACCAACCGCGGTGGCCGAACCTGGAAACTGGCCGTGCTGCTAAGCACCTGCTTTGCCACAGCGGCCGGCACGCTGTTCGGCCAAGAGCCCGACGAAAATCCCCGCGTGGCCCGGCTGATTAAGCGGCTCGGTTCGCCGTCGTACATTCAGCGGCGGCGGGCCGGGGCGGAGTTGGCCAGAATCGGAGCGCAAGGGCGCCGCCAACTCGAAAAGGCCGCCCAAAGCGACGATCCCGAGGTGCGGCTGCGGGCCGAGCAACTGCTCAAGAAGCTCAAACTGCGGGAGATGTGGGCGCCCTCAATCGTGCAGGTCGACGCCAAAGGCCGCCCGGCGTCCGCGGTGATTCGCTCCGTGGCCGGCCAGTCAGGCAATTTGGTCAGCGTCGGCGAACAGTTTCGCATTTTCAACGACAAACAGATCACGCTCGACTATCGCCGGGGTTCGTTTTGGCAGGTGATCGACGATGTCTGCCAACAAAGCGGTAACTACGTCCGGCCGCATAACGACGCGCGCTTGCCGGGCCTGGTGGTGGTGGCCGGAAAGCCGGGCAAAAACCCCAGGGCTTATGCGGGACCGCTGCGGGTGGAAATGACGTCGGCCCAGCGACTCTTCAAAGAGGAGTTTGATTACCAGGACGAAAGCTCCGAAGTAACACACACGTTTCGCATCGGCCTGTCGGTGCTTTGGGAGCAGCGGTTTCGGTTGCTGGCGTTTCGCGAGCAGCCGAGCCTCGTGCTCGCCCGCACCGACACGGGTGTATCGCTAACGGCGCGCCGCGGGGACGACGTGTCTTGGCAGGTCGCGGAAATCGGCAGCCGGCAGATCAACGTCGAGATGCTGCTGCCGCCGCCGCCCACGAGCGCCAAGCAGTTCGATGTGCTCACGCTTCGCTGGGAGTTGATCGCGGTGGGCGACATGGCGACGCTCGAGGTGAGCGATCTTTCGGCCGGAGCCGTGCATCGCCGCGACGGCTTGGAGCTATCGATCAAAAGCGTCGAGCAGGAATCAGACACGCGGCACATTCTGACCGTGGAGATTTCTCGTAATCTGTTGATCCCCGAGCCGCGCGACGTGCTGTACCACGAAAACGAAATCGAACTGCTTGATGCCGAGGGCAAACCGCTGCGCCTCGTAACGCAGACTGGCGAGCCAACCAACGCCGGGGCGCGCCTGAAAATCGTCTTCGAGGGCGATTCGGCCGACCAGACGCCGAAGACGCTGCGCGTGCGCTATCCGAAAATTCGCACTCGGCGGTCCCTCGACATCACCTTTCGCGATGTGCCGCTGCCGACGGCGCGACCGAAATAGATCTTTTTAGGTTCATCCGGGTTAACCGTCGTCGCGCTCTCGATGTTGGGTTTCAGGTATCGCCGTGTTGTCCGCAGATTACACAGATTTACGCAGATGTTGTTAATTCAGATGGTGGCGCCAAAAGGGTGGATGTGGCAAAGACGGCCAATCCCTCAGAAAACCGGTATCTTTTCTGCTTACCAGTGCTTTGTCGCCCCGGAACACGCTCAACCCACCAGAGCCTTACCTCAGAAAACACCTCGCCGAACACGTAGCGGAGACGTGCCGGGTCCGCCTTTTTTAGGTTCTTGCGCAATGCCATGCCGGCGTCGAAAACTCGCGCCGCCTTTTCTTCCGGCGTGAGGGGCCTCACGCCTTCGCTGTGGCCCGCGGCGTCAAGCTGTGCCTTGAGGCTCGTCCGCTCCTCGCGCCAGTCTGTGAGCAAGAGAGACGCATCCTGGGCAGCGTCGTCGTCGATCAACAGCAGCCGCT
>JADFKK010000159.1 GCA_022564995.1 Planctomycetota bacterium
AAATGGTCACGCTGCTTCTCCGCATCTTCCGCCGAAACGCTGACCACCTCGACGACCTCACCCGTCGCTTTGATCGCAGGTTTCTTTTCCTCGTTGACCCGCACGTCGGCCGCGCTGACCCACGCGCCGCCCGGCCCGCGATAACCGGTGATCTCCACTTCGCCGAGAATCATCCCCTGATTGACCAGCTTCTGAAACGGCTCGCTCGTGCTCACCACGCCGCGGTCGTAAAGCACCTTGTGCCAGAACCGCGCGTAGAGCAGGTGCAGCACGGCGTGTTCCATGCCGCCGATGTACAAATCGACCGGCATCCAGGCCTGTTCGATCTCGGGGTCGACCAGCGCCCGATCGTTGTTGCAATCGAGAAACCGCAGATAGTACCAGCAGGAGCCGGCCCATTGCGGCATGGTGTTCGTCTCGCGTTTGTAGCGAACGCCGTCGATCTTTACGTACAGCCAGTCGTCGGGCGCCTTGTCGAGCGGCGGCTCCGGCCGGCCGTGAGGCTTGAAGTCTTCCAACTCCGGCAGATTCAGCGGCAGGTCGGCCGCATCGAGCGCGCGGACCACGCCGGTGGTGTTGCCCTCGTCGTCCAGTTCATGCAAGATCGGAAACGGCTCGCCCCAGAACCGCTGCCGGCTAAACAGCCAGTCGCGGAGTTTGTAATTCACCGCGGCACGGCCTTGGCCGTTGGACGATAAGTCCGCGGCGATCTTTGTTTGGAAGTCGGCGGTGGACAGGCCGTTGTAAGGGCCGGAGTTGATGGCGATGCCATCGCCGGTGAACACGGCCTTGCCGGCGAGCACGTCGTCGCGCGAGGCGTCCTCGCTGTCCTTGCCGGGATCGACCACGGCCAGAATCGGAATCTCGAACTGCTCGGCAAATTCAAAGTCACGCGTATCGTGACCGGGCACGGCCATGATCGCGCCGGTGCCGTAACCCATCATGACGTAGTCGGCGATCCAGATCGGCACTTGCTCGCCATTGACGGGATTCGTCGCGTAGCTGCCGGTGAAGACGCCGGTCTTTTCCTTGGCCAACTCGACGCGGTCCATGTCGCTCTTGGTGGCGGCCTGTTGGCAATATTGCTCGACGGCGTCTTTGAATTCCGGGGTCGCAAGACGCGCGACGAACGGATGCTCGGGGGCGATCACCATGTAAGTCGCGCCGAACAGCGTGTCGGGGCGGGTGGTGTAGATCCGCAAGACGTCGTCGCCGGGCTTGCGGGGGAAGCCGGCGTTGGCGCGGTCCGCGCACCACGACTCAAAGTCACCGCTTGCGGATTTGCCGGCGCGACCACTGGTCGCGGCTTTACATGACGGAAGAAAAAAGTCGACTTCGGCTCCTTCGCTGCGCCCGATCCAGTTGCGCTGCGATGACTTGACGCCCTCGGACCAGTCGAGCCCTTCGAGATCTTTCTCCAGCCGGTCTCCGTAAGCCGTGATCCGCAGCATCCACTGCCGCAGCGGAAGCCGGGTGACGGGGTGGCCGCCGACTTCGCTTTTGCCGCCGATTACTTCTTCGTTGGCAAGCACGGTCCCCAACGCCTGGCACCAATTGACCGGCGCGTACGACTGGTAGGCCAGCCGGTGATCGTCTTGATACTCGCGCACCGCAGCGGTCCCGAGCGCCGCCACGTCCTCGGGTATCGGCAACTCGGCGATCGGTCGGCCCTTTTCCTGCTTTGCGTCGTACCAGGTGTCGAACAGTTTCAGGAAGATCCACTGTGTCCAGCGAATATACGCCGCGTCGGTCGTCGCCAGCTCCCGGTCCCAGTCGTAGCTGAAGCCGAGCATCTTGAGTTGTCGGCGGAAGGTGGCGATGTTTTGCTCGGCGCTCTCGCGGGGCGGCGTGCCGGTGCGGATGGCGTGCTCTTCGGCCGGCAGCCCGAAGGCGTCGAAGCCCATCGGGTGAAGCACGCTCTTGCCCTGCATGCGGGCATATCGTGAGACGATGTCGGTGGCCGTGTAACCCTCGGGATGTCCGACGTGCAATCCGTCGCCGCTGGGATAGGGGAACATATCGAGGGCGTAGAACTTCTCACCCTCGGGCAGCCGCGGCGCGGCAAACGTGCGGTTCTGTTCCCAGAACTTCTGCCACTTAGGTTCGATTTGGGCGGGATTGTAGCGAGGCATAACAGGGCTGAGGTGCAGTGCGAGCCGAAGGTTCGGCCCCAGGGGGAGAAGACGCGGCGAGACGCGCGCCAAACGGCCGATTCTACCGGCGGGAGCGCGTCGGGCAAAGGGGACGAGGCTTCCATCGTGGGTGGCTGGGCGAGAATACAAGCACGACGCGCAATCAGGTGGGTTAGTAGGCTAAACACCACTCGACTAATAAGCGTCGCACTTGTGCATGGCGAGTCCCGAGCGTTGTCCCCGGGGTAATGCAACCGCACGCGAAGAACTTGACGCCGAGTGAGGAGTCGAGGACTCGACCGCACATCAGGGTAAATGCCTCTTCCGTTCTTCGCGCCCTCCGTGATCTTCTGTTCAAACCCCCTGTCTGCGATTCAAGGATGGTCACACCGAACAGAAGGCTTTCTGGAACAGAAGATCACGGAGGTCGCAAAGCAAGGAAGGCAGAGGTCCAAATCGTATAATCCCCCTTATGTTTTGCGGAAAGTGAATCAGCGTGACTTTGATTCTCGACACCTGTCAACCGTGCTAGCTGGGAATAAAATGGCTTTGCCCAACTAAACGACTCACTCGCTTGCGCTTCGTGCTTGTATCGGCGGCGCCGTCCGACTAGCGACGGCGCCTTCCGAGCCGCAGTCGGGAATCGTCCCGAGCAAACAATCCGTCCTCGTCCGTCGCCAGCCCTAAGTCGACGGTCCGGCGGGCAAGACGCCGCCGCGAGATCGGGGACTCCTCGCTCACCGCTTGCGACTCGACCCTAGCCACTCGGCGCAGGCGTCGAATCGTTGCCAGCGTCGCTGCTGGAGCGGCTGGGCCGGCGCCGAGGCGCGTGAAGATGCTGTCGACCGCTACGCGTGGGGCGCCGGACGACTCGTCGGGTTCGCTGCCGGGAAGCGTCGTGCCGATGCGGCCCAGCAAGCTTCGCACGTCGGTCAGGTCGATAAGTCCATCGCCGTTGGTGTCGAAGCGGACATTGTAGGCGGCATCAGACGCGGTGGCTCCGAGAGCGTGAATCTGGTCGATCAAGTCGGCTCGGCTGACCGATGCGTCGGCCGTCACATCGCCGGGCAGCACGTTGAAACGAAAGCGAAAATCGTCGTCGGTATCGATCGCGCCGTTACCGGACGGGAACGCCGCGCCGGTTGTCCAATTCCCATCAAGCGGGAAGCCGGAGACGTCGGTGATCGAATCGCTTAGCACCAGCAGCAGCTTGTCGGCCGGCAGCGGCGCCGAGAAGGTCCATGTGGCCGAGCCCAAAACGGTGTCGTCGAAATCGACGACCTTGACCTCTGCCGTGTTGACCCCCAACAGCTTCAGGTCACTCTGGAAAATGTTGACCTCTTCGCTGAAGCGCACAATCAGTTGATCGACGTTTTGCCAGGGAATCGATTGCAACTGTGCTCCGCCGCCGCGAATGGAAAAGCCGCCCTCGCCGGCCCCTTCGGCCGCCAGCCGGGCGAGAAACTCGCTGGACCAATCGCTGCCGCGGACCAACACCTCGGTCACCTGCGGCGGCAAGGCAAAGTCGCCCGGCGTGCCGCCCGGGAAGCTCAGCGTCCAGTTGATCGGGTCGTTGCCGTACTGGTCGATTTCGCGGCGTTGCAGAGCCGGGCCTTCGCCGTCGGCGCCGGTCGGCCAGGGCGGCTCGTCATTGTAACGAACCCGATCGACCAGGATCATCGGCACGCTGCCGTCCGGTTCCCGCTCGCCCGGCTTGCGGAGCGTGATGCTCTCGCCGGCATTGTTCAAGGCACCGCGGTAGGGCCCGACGACGATGGCGCCGGTGGGCACACCATGGCTGGCAAGATACTCCGATGGCTCGGTCGGCGTCAGCAGCACCAGGCCGCCCGCGGAAATCGTCGTGCCGGCCGGCAGCAGCAGGTCGATACCGCCGCCGACTCTCCAGCCGGCCAGCGAGACCGCCTCGCCGGTTATATTGTGCAGCTCGACAAACTCATCGGCCCGCTCGCCGGAGGCCGGGTTGTACATGATCTCATGGATCACGACCGGCCCCACGGCCGGCAAGGCGTTCGGCTCACCGAACGTATTGCGGCTCATCGCCACGATGTCTTTGCCGCCGGTGCTCTTGACGTAGCGGCCGAAGGCGACTTCGCGGTCGGACGCGCCGAAGTCGACGTCTTCGCGATAGCCGAGCAAATCGCCCGCGGGCGTGGCGGCGTGCAGCACGACGCGATCGCCCAATTCGCTCAGCGCAAACGGCGCGATCACCCCGGCGGCGCCGGCCACGCTAAAGCCCCCGGCGCCCAATCCGTCGAACACGACCAACTCGCCCGGGCCGAGCGACGTGCCGACGGGAATCCGAAATTTTTTCACGTCCGCGGAATTGTCGCTCAGAAACCACCCGCCGATGTCGATCGCCTCGTCGGTTCTGTTCAACAGCTCGATGCGATCGCCGCGCGGCTGGTCCGAATGGGCCAGCACCTCGTTAATCACCACCGCCTCGGGCAGCGGCACCGAAAAGACGTCTCGCTCACCCGGCGACCCGCCGAACTGGTTACTGACTCGCCATGTCTCGCGCAGGTCGAGGTCGGCCAAAGCGTCGCCCTCGTCGCGCCGCGCAAGCGAAAAGCCGTTGCCATCGGTCAGGCCGTACCAGCCGTCTTTATAGCGAAACTCGAAGACGGTCTGGTCGAAAGCGGCTGCCATGCGGATTGTCTCGCCGCCGTTGCTCAAAGCGGTGTCGACAAACGCGCCGGCGATCCGACTCGAATCGACGCTGGGATATCGCGAGGCAAACGCCGCCGCGTCGCGCACCACCAGCATCCGCTCGCCGGGAGCCAAACTCGAAACACTGCCCGTCGAGAAATCAAACCGCACCCCGTCGACGAGCCGCAGAGAGCCGGTGTCGATCGTCGTGTCGCCGTAGTTGAAAAACTCGATAAACTCGAAGGCGTCATTGTTGCGCGTGTCGCCGTCGGTGGGAGCGGCCGGGTTGAAGTGGATCTCGCTGACCGAAAGCATCACCGGCGGGCTGAGGAATTCGGCCTCGACCAGCGGGCTCCATTGGCCGCTGCGCAGCACCCGCGCCGTGACGAGCGTGCTGCCTGCCAGCAAAACCGGCGTGCCGCGGTAGACCTGGGCCGAGGCGTTATTGACCGCACCGCCCGTAAGCCGTGGGTCGGAGCCGTCGGTGGTGAAGTAGATCGTGCCGGACGTGTTCTGGCGATCGATTTCGAGTCGAAAGCCCGCGGCCATCTCGCCGCCGTGTTGGTTGAACGACGGGGGCTGCACGCCGCTGCTGTTGGGATAAAGGCTGTTGCTGCGAAGCTGACCTAGAACAATGTTGGTACGGCTGGGAAAATAATTGTTCAGCAGGTTGTTCTGCGTCCTCAGCCAGTCGTCTCGCGTATACGGCCGCGAGACCCGATTGTCGCCCCAGCGGGCCGTCTCGCCGACGATCGCCCGGTCGATCTCGTCCATCAGCTTCTGGTATTCGGCGGCGGCGTTCTCTTTGGTGAGAATCCCGTTGTTAAAGAAATGCTGCTGCACGCGGTCGGCGAATAACTGGCGATACTCGGAATTAGCCCGCAGTCGCTGATGAATCCAGGTGGGACTGCCGCTGTTGTTCTTGCCGGTGACGTTTTCATTGACGCTCTTGAGCACGTGCTCGGCGTCCCAACTGTGGAATCGCCACTTGGCGCCGGGCAGGGCGCGATTGCGCGAGGCATACCAATTGTGGTGTGCCCAATCGGTGTTGCCGACGTAGAAATTGACGATCATGTAGTCGATGAAGTCCCGCACGTCGAGCACTTCGGCCACGGCGTTGTAGGCGGCACTCGAAGAGAGGTTCGCGCTCGCCCTGGCGAGCAGCACGTTGTTGTAATGAGTGCGAAAACCGTTTTTGACATTGTTGTTGTTGTGCTTGAGAATGTCGTAGTCTTCTTTGTCGCCGCCCAGGTACTCCGCGGCGAACGACTGATCGGGCTGTTCGTGAACGTAGTACATGCCCCAGTAGACGCCGTTGATGTACAGATGGTGGTAACGGGCATGCGGCGAGAACCCGCCCATCGCGTTTTGTACGTTGGCCACGAACTGGTCTTGAATGAACTTGGCAAAGCCGGTTTGGCTGGTGCTGGGGTGATGGAATCCGAAGTTCAGCACCGCGTCGAGCACGAACGTGTCGAAGCGGTCGGTCGACTCGTCGCCGAAGATGTCGGAATTCAGCTTGGTCGGTCCCCACTGCCGCTTGAAGGACAACTGAAACGACAGCTTGTCGGCCTTCCAACGGCCCGTGCTGGAGCCGCCCTGAATCTCGACCGACCCGTCAATCTGAAAACCCGTGCTGCCATCGGGCAGAATCTGTTCGATCGAGACGCCCCGTTCCTGGCCCACGCCGTTGATGTAGATTCCCCGTCCGCCGCTGCCGAACATGTCGGTCCAGGGCAGCACCAACGAGATCGTGGGAATCGAACGCAGGTCGTCGGTGGTCAGCCGATTACTCTCGACCGCGTGATTGACGATGTCCGGGTCGACCGCCCAATCCCGTCCGGCGTGTCCCCAGGCGGCCGACGCCGGCAGACCCGAGCCGTCCTGCTGTAATACGTCGTCGAGATAGAGATACGTCTGCGTGTCGATGTTGGTGGGAATAAACCCAACCATGAACGCGGCCGCACGGAGCGTGGCGGTCGTGTCGATGTGAATCGGATCTTGGTAAATCTCGCCGGATGTGGCCGTCGGCTTCGATCCGTCGAGCGTGTAGCGAATCTCCGCCCCGGGCGTGTCGGTCGTGATCTCGACGTCGATCGGTGCGTTATAAAACCCGCGATCAAAGTTAAATTTTGTGTCGGCCACCAAGCCCAGGCCGCCTTCGATGTTGGCCTCGCCGGGCGTCGGCGTCGTGAAATACTCGAGCGGGCTGGCGATCGTGCGGCGGCTGCGCAGCTCGGGCAAAATCAAAAAATCGCTGCTGCTGGCCGAATCGTTCAAGCCATGAATCGCCAGAATGTTGCTGCCCGGGCGCAACAGACCGACGTGCTGCGAGACGTCGAACTCCTCGAACACCGCGGCCTGCTCCGCCGGTCGGTCGGTCGTGGCGGCCGATTGAAAGCCGAGGCCTGCCGGGGCATTGCGCGCGGCGATACGCTCGCCGTTGAGATAGGCCACGAAGCCGTCGTCGTATTGCATCCGCAGCGTGAGCGTGCTGAGCTGTTGCGGGTCGGCCACTTCGAACGGCACGCGGACATACAGCGAACTGTTGTTTCCAAACATCGCCTGTTCGACGTCGGTTTCAATCGCCCCGGCCAGCGGACCGCCGGCGTTCTGAGTGTCGTAGCCGATGCCCGTGAAAGCCGGCTGCCAGGCAGCGAGGTCGAGCGGTTCATCGGCCGGCGCGCCGGTCCAACTCAGCGCCAGATCGTTATTGGAAGGCACGAGTAGGTCTGCCTGGGCTCCTGTGCCGACCAGTTCTTCGTTGGTGGTCGATGCGTCGCCGATTCCGAACGCGATGTCGCTCAATTGTCTGGGAAACTTCGGCGCGAACTGCGAGGCGATGCTCTGTCCGTCCGGCGCCACCAGGGCAAGATATTCGCCGGCGCCGTCCAACTTGAAGTTCGTGTGCAGCGGCTTGGCCGGATCGGTGCGGTCCTTATCCGAGGCGAACACCAGCATGTAATCACCGGGCGCGAGGATCTTTGCCGGAAACGTCCACTGATCCAAGTCGTCGGCATCATCGCTGAGATGCCAGCCGTCGAGATTGACGCTTTGCGCTGTGGGATTGTAAATCTCGATCCAATCGGAAAAGTCGCCGTCTTCATCTCTCAGCGAGTTCGGCCCGCCGCCGTCGTTGATCGCCAGCAGCTCGCTAATCACCAGCCCGCCGTCGAGCACCAGCCGCGGTTCGAGCCGCTCGCTGGCGGCGCGAAACGCGCTCCTTGACGTGATGGATCGCCGTGCTGAGGCCGAGCGGCGCAATCGGCCGCACACCATTGACCAGATTCGTTTTCGCACCGCTTACATCCTCCGCTTGCGTCCTGTCGAGGAGATGAAGGAAAGACCGAATTTGCTTTTTCCCGCCGACTGCGTAGCGATCGCCACAAGCTCAAGATGGGAAGGACTTGGGGAAAACCATCGGATCGCACTACTATACGTGATCTGTGCGGCAAGGTCCACAACATGGGCAATTCATCGCAAGTTTTTCGCTTGCCTGCCCCGCCGGGACGAACTCGCTCTTTGATGTTCGCTTAGTGAGCGGGTGTCGTCAGCCGGCAACAAACAAGCCGCCCTGATGCGAATCGGGGCGGCTTGTGGTATGAGTCGATTTCTTTTCAGCGAGACAATCGCTATCGGCGACGGCGACGCATCATCGCGGCACCCAGCATTCCGAGGGCGGCTAACAGGAAGGTCGACGGTTCGGGAACAATGTTTGCGTCGTCGTACTCCAGCAGGCCTCGGAAGTTGAAATTATCGACCAAGACAGTACCGCTGACGCTTTCTCTGTCCCGCCAACCGAAGCCGATCTCGAGCGGCTGTCCGATGGCCGCAAACTGCGTGGTGTTCCCATCTTGGTCGAAGGCATCTTTCTCAGCGCCCGAGGAGGTATCAGTATTGGTAAGGATACCACCACCAAGCTCATTTTGGTTCTGGGTGTAACGCTGGTTGCGGTTACCACCCCCAGCGGCGATCGCCTGTGGAGCCCAGGTGGGCGACAACCATATACCTGTTCTGGGGGTGCCGGTCACGCCGTTGCCGCCATATTCAAGGCTCCACTGATAGTCGTTATTGCCCCAACCTGTGAAGTGTTCGTCAGGGAGCACATTGTCCCCGAAGAACTTGAGCTCGATCGGCAATTCGTAGGAACTGCCATTCGAGCCCGTTCCGTTGATCACCACCGTCACGATCGACTTCGCGCCCGCAATGTCGGCCGTCTCGTTCCAGTACAGTCTAACGTCCTGATCGTTTTCCGCACCCGACCCCGTCTGTGCGTTCCAGCCGCCGACAGCTCCGCCAGCGGAACCCGCACCGGTCGGATCGAACACCCAGGCTGCCGGCATCGCAGTGGGTGTCCAGGTGATGTCTACGCCACCGAAGTTGCTGTTGGCCGGCGCCGCAATGGTGCCCGAACCCGTAGAAACATCCGTCTGCGTGTAGCTGAACGTCGTGATTCCCGTAATGTGGTCGCCGAAAGCCGGCCCGGAGAGGGCGACGATGACTGCGAGCGACAACAAAGAAACTAGACAGGACTTATGTTTCAAACTCATTATGCGTCTCCCGAAGAGTACTTTGAAAGTTGTCTGGTTGTATTCGCTCACGCCCCGGCTTACCCCGGACAACCATCCCGAACGGCACGCCCTGGTCCTAGTCCAAATGGCAAGCATTGCAAGCATCTTTTCTTGTCCCAAGATAAATAAATCCGAGAATCCCTGGAAATTGGGTAGACGATGCGCTCTTGGGCCATGTCCGCATTCTAGCGTTTTCCTGCTATCCAAAGAAAAGAAACCCGCAGGAGCGTGCTGGCGCCGGCGAGATCGCCGCGCGCCGCCGGCCAATCCCAACAGCCCCAGGGCGGCCAACAAGAGCGTCGAGGGCTCGGGAATCGGGTTGGGCGAGATGCTTCCATCGGCGAGCCCCTCGATCGTCGCCAAATCCAGAGCTTCGTCCCACAGGGCCACGTCGTCGATCAGTCCCTCGAAGTGTTTCTGGAAGTTGATTTCGGGCCGGTTGGCGTCCTGGGTCCGTCCCACACCGATGTAAGAATTCTTTTGGGACGTTCCGGACAAATCGTATCCGGCCGGAAGAGTTTGAGTCGCGTTGCCGCCGCTCAGGACTCCGTCGACGTACACCCGCGTTTGGTCTCCGTCACGCAGCGCCAGCACGTGGTGCCAATCGCCGTCGTTGACCGGAATGTCGTTGCGGGCCTGTCGTTTCGTACTGTTGTCGTCGGTGGTGAGTGTTGCCCCGTTGGCATTCGCCTCGCCGACCGACAGGACGTTGCGAATTCCGCCACCATCGTCCCCGCCGTTGCCAAAGATCGTGCCGCGTGAGGTCTGCGTCGTCTTGATCCACGCGGAGACCGTAAAGTTGCCGGTCGAAAAGTTGTGCTCCAGAGCCGGCCCGAGATCGACATAGTCGCCGATTCCGTTTACCTGATCCAGCCCCGGCGCAAGGCTGATCGCCATCCCGCCGCCGAGCTGCGCGGGAACGTCGCTGACAAACGACGGCGCTCCGCTGAGCGTGCCGTCGTTGCCGCTGAGCGACCGATCGAGCACGTTGCCGTCGAGCGGCCAATAGCCGACCAACGCGCCGCGAATCTCACCCGTCGCCCCGAACATCAAAAAGCAGCCGAACGAGAAGACGATGAGACGGTGCGCACGAGAACCGACCGCAAAAAACCTCGACATGGAATCCTCCTTCGTCGCGGGTTTACAACTAGTAAGCAATACTTTGTTGATTCGTCCTGGTCGCCAACTCGATCACCGGCGACCCGTTAGTCACGACGACGCCGTCGCCGGACACCCCCGGCCATACCCAGCAGGCCAAGCGCGGCCAACACGAACGTCGAAGGCTCGGGGATCACGTTGTGCGCCTCGAACAGTACCAAGTCGGCGCCGTTCGCGTCTGCTTCGCCACCGTCGCCGGCGTTGGAGTTGCCTTGGAGAAAATGCAACCGAATGTAGCCCTGGGTGACCGTCAGGAGGGGACTATTGGCATCACCATCGGTGGGCAATCCGTCGGCGTCCATATTCGTAAAGAACGGCAACACTCCTGGCGCAACAGGCTCCGGCGGCAGCAACCCGTCGAAACCCACGACGGCAAAATTGCCGCCATCGCCATCGCCACGGTCAGGATTATCGTTGCGGGCCTGATCGTGATTGGAGACCAGCACCACAAATTTCGCGTTGTCGAGGTCGAGATCGGCCGGCGATCCGCTGCCCCCGTCCTCCACCAAGAACCGAGACACGTGGTTGTTGGACGCTGAGCCCGCCACGGCGACAAACCGGTAGATGCCGTTGGGCACGTCGATGCGAAAGATGCCGCCGGAGGCGGCAATGGTCGGTGCGCAAGGACTGTCCGGGTCGCCAATCACACCGGCGTTGCAGGCGGTTGGGTGATTCTTGAAACCCATGAACGAGTCGTAAAGTTCGTTCGGCAGGTGATCGCCGAATGAGTTGCGTCCGTTGGGCGAATCGTCGAAGGGACCAAACCTCGCGGATGTGTTGCGGCCGCCGGCGCCGAGATCGGTTACCACGAATCCCCAGCCCTGGCCGGCGCTGTACTCGATCGCATCGTATCCTGCCGCACTGTTTACGTGCAGCACCATTTGGTAGTTGCCGCCGTTGAAGGCGTCCGTCGGATCGTTGGGATTTTCGACCGTGAGATTTCGATTACCAAAAATCCCCGCCCAAACCGGTGTCGCCGAAGCGGACTGAGCGGACAACAGGAGAACAACAACGGTAAACGAACTGATTGCGAAAAGCCTTGACATGATACCCTCCGTCATCACGGATTTGATAAACGATAAGTAAGCAATGCTCTGTTGATTCGTCCTGGTCGCCAACTCGATCACCGGCGACCCGTTAGTCACGACGACGACGTCGCCAGACACCCCCGGCCATACCCAGCAGGCCAAGCGCCGCCAACACAAACGTCGACGGCTCGGGAATGACAAAGGCGGTCCAATCGACCGCCTGTCCGAAGAGTTGCCGGCCGTCGTCGGTGAAGGCGTTGAACGTGCTATCGGTCATGCCCAGCATCATGCGGCGCGCTGGGGCTAAGGATCCGTCGTTGAGTTCGCCGCCCTCGTCGACAATGGTGAGAAACAGCCTCGAAGGGTCGCCCATCTCATGGGCGAGCGAGAGCGAGCCGGGCGCCTGCTGCTCCGTCGACCACCACACCTCGGCTTGACCCGTCGTGATCGTGACATCTTGGCCGATCGCGAAGCCCGCTGTGATTAGATGGTTATCGGTAATGGTGATCACGTGATCGGTCGCGACGTTGTCTTTTGGCCGTCCTGCTGTGATCATGAATTCGCCTGCCCCATTGTCGGCGACCGCCTCCTCCCAGTTCAAGATCGGCGTCGCCGAATCGTGCCACTTGTTGCGGATCGTGCCCGAACCAGGGGTCGATGAAATGACGAACACATCGAAGCCAGTCTCATCGCCAGCGACTGCAGCGCTCGTCTGAATGTAGGTGACGTTCGCCGCACCGTAGCGATCTTGGAGGTAAGCAAATACCGCCGCATCAGCACCCTGGGTCGGGCCCGCCTGGCCGCCTCCAAACAAGATCGTGGTGGCGTCGGCGCTGGCCGTGGAGATGATGACGACGATGAGCGCCATCAAAATTTGAGCGGTTGCAAGCCCAAGAGAAGATACTCTGATAGCAAAAAGTTTTCCGGTCACGATACCCTCCATCTTTGCAGAATTGCGAAACAAGAAATAAAGAATGCTCCAATAGAAATGACCGCCTGATGCAGAAACAATTGCTCAGCCAAGGCAGCTATTTCGGATAAACCCCCAGGTGCGCTACATTCTGACAGAATAGAATGCCGTGTCAAGCAAATTGTTGAAAACTGTAAAAATCTCACCGCTTTACAATCGCCCCCCTCTGAAATGACGTTAACTGACTACGTTACAAGGACTTACAGACAATGTGATAGGCGTCGCCAAGCTAGTCTGCGTCGCAGCGGAGGTGGGAATGGCATGTTCCGCGCGCTAAAACACGGCCAAAACGGCGGACATCTGCGGCGACGCCCGATGGGTCGTCTTTTCCGCCTCTTGCCTGGTGCGGACTTTGTCCGATAATTACGGTATCTGGAGATACCGCATTACGTCGTCGGGTCGACTCGCCGGCCGAGCCAGTCCCGCCGCCTCTCAAACCATCAAGGGGAAAGCCATGAATCAGCTATCACGAACCAGATGGGCCATTGCTACCTTCGGCGCCGCTCTCGTAGCATTCGCATTCGCCACGCCCGCCACGGCCCAGCACCACGGCGGACATCACGGCGGACATCACGGCGGACACTCCGGCTTCGGCATTCACATCGGTGGCTACGGCGGGCATTACGGCGGACATTACGGTCATCACTACGACTGGCCGTATGTCGTCGGCGGCATTATCGGTGGGGCCGTGGAAAGCCGCAACCGATATTACTACACCGAGCCCAACGTCTATTACTATGAGGACGACGTCTATCGCGCCGCTCCCGCGCTGCCGCGTTTCTCGGGCGCGCCGATTACGATTTCCAATCCCAAAGATTCGGGCGGCGATTTGACCTATCAGCTCAATCAATGGACCTACACCATCAAGCCGGGCGAGTCGCAGAAGATCAAGCACGACCGCAACTGGGTCATCCGCTTCGATCGCGGCGACAAACACGGCAGCGTCCAGTATTCGCTCAAGGGCGGCGTCTACTCGGTGAAGAAGACCCAAGGCGGCTGGGAACTGTTCAACGCCACCGCAAAGAAAGACGCCCCGCCCGCCCTGCCAGCTCCCCCCGAGCCGCCGAAATCCCCGTAGCTCCCGCCTGCCGGGCGCGATCTCACCGCCGCGCGCCCGGCCCGTAGGTTATGCTTCAGCATAACACAGCATCGGCGTTCGCGGATCGCAGTTCGCTCGCGCTGGCAGTAACCCGATTCACCCGATCACTACGCACCGCGGCGCCGTAGGCCGTGGCGCCTCCCGCGCGGCGAATACCAGCACGCAGCGCCAGCAAGTGAGCCCTTCGCCGGCCCGTATTCCGATTTCGCAACAGGCCCACAGGGCCGAAAGTCAATAGCCAAGGGGGCCAGACAAGATGTAGCGATTCGATTGCCGTGCGAGCCGGCTTGGCTTTGGGGGATGAGGTGATCGGCGGAAAGTTTCTGGGGGCTGCCGCAATACCGACAGGCCTGCGGCAAGGTGATCTTTAGTTTCTCATCGTCGAAGAACCCGCGCACCTGCATGGCTGCCTTGCACAAGCCGGCGTAGAGCTTGCTGCGAATCATAAAATGGACCTTGCCCGGCCCCTCCGCGCCATCTTCGAGGACATTCGCCATCATCGCGAGGTTGGCATACGACCAATACAGCGATTCGCCGATAGTTGATGGAATTCGTTTGGGCATGGAGGTTGAGCGTATCGGTAAACTTACCATCCGGACGGAATCTTGATATCCCGAGCGAGTTGCCTATTAGCTGCCAGCCGTCCGTTTATGTTATGCTGCGGCTGTGAATTCAAGTTGCCCGTGTATGACCATCGTGCAGCAGTTTTTGAATTGCGATTTGAACCGGTCTGAAGCTGAGCAACCCGATCGGTGTCCCAAGGGCATGTATCCCCGGGGCAGGCTTTTTCATGGATTGAGACGATGTTGGAGCCATACGAATTTTTGGACGAGTTGGAAGGCGAACACCGTAGCTGGCTGGCTCCATTCGACGGCCGATACTTGCGAAAGTTTGAGAATCTGTTGAAGGGTAATTACGAGGCCGCGATGACGGAGGCGGCTGTGCGACGGCTGCTGGAGAGGCACGGCGTCGCGGTGGAGCCGAACGAAGATTTGACCGGCGCAAGTAAGCAGCCTGACCTTTTCTGCACCCACGCTCGGCAGGAATTCTACGTCGAGGTGACGTGCATTTCGATCGAAAAGGCTACCAAGAAGACGGGCTTGCCGGTTGATCCAAGAGAAACCGGATTTCGATCCTATTCCTCTCTCAACGACGCCTTTTGGGCTGCTTGCAAGGGCAAGGTGACTCAGTGTGCCGGTTTAGACCATCCGGCCCTCGTGGCCGTAGGGACGCATCATGCTCAAGCCTCCGCGCTCTGCGTCAGTGAGCCGCACGCGGAAATGCTACTGACCGGTGAAACCAAAATCGCATGGAACCTCGATTTGACCACCGGTAGCCAGGCTGGTGATACCTACTTGAGTACCGAACTTCACTTCGCCACGTTTCTCAAGCGAGATCCGTCGGTCGAGGTTGCGTTTCGCCGCGGCCCGATTGCTGGCTTGCTGCTCTGCGGATTCGGCGTCGACCCGCCCGAGTGCCTTGGCATTTTACACCCGAATCCGGAACATCATTTTGACCCAGCCGCGTTGGAGAACATTCGCTTTTGCGAGGTGACTCTCGACCGGGCGAACGGAACCTTGGCAACAAGTTGGGCCGCGACACCCAAGTGACGTGTCAAATCGAAAACGGCGTAAGGCCTATCGAGACAGAGAAGCTTGATTTTTTCCGGGTCGGTTTACCACCACGATCGGAGGCCGATCGGTGAACTCACCATCCGGATGGAAGCTCGCGATCTCACGATGTCCCGAACCAGTCGCGAAATCCCTGCCAGCCTTTTTTTCTGTAAACTCGATCTGCGGTCACCGGAATATCGACCGGTTTGGACGGTTTGCCGGGCAGTTCTCCTTTGCAGTACTGCCGCCACTCCGTTTGATTCTTCAACTTAAGCGCGCGGACAAAGGCGCGGGCTTTCTCGAACGGGCGGTACTTACGGAGAAACGAGGCAATCGTCCCGGTCCCCAGCCAGTCGCCATCTCCCTGCCAGCCTTGGTGCTTGTAAACTCCACCCGCGGCGGACGGAATATCGTCCGGTTTCGACGGTTTGTCGGGCAGTTCTCCTTTGCAGTACTGCAGCCACTCCGCTTGACCCTTCAACTTAAGCGCGCGGACAAAGGCGCGGGCTTTCTTGAACGGGCGGTAGATACGGAGATGGTGCGCAATGGTCCCGGTCCCCAGCCAGTCGCCCAGTCCCTGCCAGCCTTTGCCTTGGTAGATCTGACTCGGTTTCGCCGGAATATCGCTCGGTTTCGGCCGCTTGCCAGGCAACTCTCCCTGGAGATACTGCCTCCACTCCACTTGATTCTTCAATCCAAGCGTGTGTATGAAGTCACGGGCTTCCTTGAAAGGACGTAAATTCTTCCGGCTGAACTTGCCGGTCCCCAGCCAGTCGCCGATTCCCTTCCAGCCTTTGTCTTGGTAGGTTCCACTCGGGCTCGCCGGAATATCGTCTGGCTTGGGCGGTTTGTCAAAAAACTCTCCTTGGCAGTACCGCTGCCAGTCAGCTTGACTCTTCAGCTCAAGACTCCGGACAAAGCCACGGGCTTTCTCGAACGGGCGGTACTTGCGGAGAAAGGGGGCAATCGTCCCGGTCCCCAGCCAATCTCCCAGCCCCTTCCAACCTTTGTCTTGGTAGATCCGGTTCGGGTTGCCGGGAATATCGGCCGGTTTGGGTGGTTGGCCGGGCAAGTCTCCTCTGCAGTACCGGTGCCACTCCACTTGATTCTTCAACTTAAGCGCGCGGACAAAGGCGCGGGCTTTCCTGAACGGACGTAGTTTCTTCCGGCTGAACCTGCTGTTCCCCAGCCAATCGCCCAGACCCTTCCAGCCTTTGTCTTTATAAATTTGGTGCGGGTCGCTGGGAATATCGGCCGGTTTGGGCGGTTTGTCAAACAACTCTCCTCTGCAGTACTGCTGCCAGTCAGCTTGATTCTTCAACTCAAGGGTGTGGACGAAGTTGCGGGCATTCCTGAACGGGCGGTGTTTACGAAGATGACGCGCACCGGGCCTGGTCCCCAGCCAGTCGCTCATTCGCTGCCAGCCGTTGTCCTTGTATACAACCTCTGGAATGGCAGGAATATCGATTGGTTTGGGCGGCTTGTCGGGCAACTCTCCTTTGCGATACCGCCTCCACTCCGCTTCATTCTTCAACTCAAGGGTGTGGACAAAGGCGCGGGCTTTCCTGAACGGACGTAGTTTCTTCCGGCTGAACCTGCGGATCCCCAGCCAATCGCCCAGACCCTTCCAGCCTTTGTCTTTATAAATTTGGTGCGGGTCGCTGGGAATATCGGCCGGCTTGGGCGGTTTGTCAAACAACTCTCCTTGGCAGTACTGCTGCCAGTCAGCTTGACTCTTCAACTCAAGGGTGTGGACGAAGTCGCGGGCATTCCTGAACGGGCGGTGTTTACGGAGACGACGCGTACCGGGCCTGGTCCCCAGCCAGTCGTTCATTTGCTGCCAGCCGCTGTCCTTGTATACAAACCATGGAGTGGCAGGAATATCGTTTGGTTTGGGCGGCAGGTCGAGCAGCTCTCCTTTGCAGTACCGGTACCACTCCTTTTGACTCTGCAACTCAAGGGTGTGGACAAAGGCTCGGGCTTTACTGTACGGACGTAGTTTCTTCGGGCTGAACCTGCTGGACCCCAGCCAATCGCCCAGACCCTTCCAGCCTTTGTCTTTATAAATTTGCCGCGGGTTGCTGGGAATATCGGCCGGTTTGGGCGGTTTGTCAAACAACTCTCCTTGGCAGTACTGCTGCCATTCAGCATAACTCTTCAACTCAAGTGTTTGGACGAAGTTGCGGGCATTCCTGAACGGGCGGTGTTTACGGAGATGACGCGCACCGGGCCTGATCCCCAGCCAGTCGCTCATTCGCTGCCAGCCGTTGCCCTTGTATACAGCCTGTGGAGCGGCAGGAATATCGTTTGGTTTGGGCGGCAGGTCGGGCAGCTCTCCTTTGTGGTACCGCCTCCACTCCTCTTCATTCTTCAACTCAAGGGTGTGGACAAAGGCACGGGCTTTTTTGAAGGGGCGGAATTTGCGGAGACGGGTGTCAATCGTCCCGGTTCCCAGCCAGTCGCCCATTCCCTTCCAGCCTTTGTCTTTGTATGTTTTACTCGCGCTCACCGGAATATCGTTCGGTTTCGGCGGTTTTCCGGGCAGCTCTCCCTTGCAGTACCGCCCCCACTCAAGGCCATTCTTCAACTCAAGTCTGTGGACAAAGGCGCGGGCTTTCCGGAACGGACGTAGTTTGTTCCGGCTGAAACGGCCCGTTCCCAGCCAGTCGCCCATTCCCTTCCAGCCTTTGTCTTTGTACGTTTCATTCGGGCTCACCGGAATATCGTCCGGTTTGGGCAGTTCGCCGGGCAAGTCTCCTTTGCAGTACTGCTCCCACTCAGCATGATTCTTCAACTCAAGCGTCTGGACGAAGTCGCGGGCTTTCCTGAACGGACGTAGTTTCTTCCAACTGAAACGGCCCGTCCCCAGCCAGTCGCCCAGTCCACACCAGCCTTCGTCTTCGTAAATTTCCTGCGGGACGCATGGAATATCGTTCGGTCTGGGCGGTTTGCCGGGCAACTCTCCTTGGCAGTATCGCCTCCACTCAGCGCCATTCTTCAACTCGAGCGCGCGGACAAACTCGCGGGCTTTCTTGAACGGACGGAACTTACGGTGACGGTTGGCAATCGTCCCGGTCCCCAGCCAGTCGCCCAGTCCGCGCCAGCCTTTGCCTTTGTAAGTTCGGTGCGGGTGGCTTGGAATATCGTCCGGTCTGGACGGTTTGCCGGGCAATGTTCCTAGACAGTACTGCTGCCACTCAATTTGGTTCTTCAACTCAAGCGTGTGGACAAACTCGCGGGCTTTCCTGAAACGTCGGTAGGCTTGGCCGAGTTGACTTGCCGCTTTCTTTTTCTTTGCCATGTGATTTGTGATCCAACGATTCGCTTGCAATTCAAGTACTACGGTAGTTGGGTAATGATACCATCTCAGCGACCGTCAAAAAGAGCCGGCGGCCATCGTTCCGGTCCCCAGCCAGTCGCCCCGCGA
>JADFKK010000160.1 GCA_022564995.1 Planctomycetota bacterium
GGAATTCCCCGATCCGCCGAATAACCGCATCGAGATCGAGCTGACTTGGACCGCCGGGCCGAGCGGCAGCGTGGCGACTCCGGAGGAAAACGGCCCCCGCCTCGGCAAGGGCACCATCGCCATTTTCGACGACGGCGTGCTGCTCAAGCCGACCGATCATCGGACGATAAAGGACAGGCATCTTTCGGTCCATCGCAAATGCAAAGGGATTTATGCCTGTCCTTTTCCTATCCTATACCAGCACAGGTCGCCTAAAAAAAACGAGCCCGTTCCTGCACCCCTTCTCAATCGGATTTGCGGACAGGCGGACAGATCGTCGCGCCATCAATCTATCTGTTCCACGCTGTTCCACGGAAACTCCGAGTTCAGGCGATGGTCTTCGATTCTCCGAAACACCCACTCCAGTAGAAAAACGATGAGGACGAAGATGATTCCGCCGACAACTGGAATCGCTATCTTTTCGACGACATTCAATTTTTCCAGGAACATGCCACCCGCGGCTGTAATGCTAAAAATGCCTCCCAAAACTCCAGACGCCCAGTTTTTCCTGCTATCTAGCTGCTCTCTGATTTCAAATCGCCGTCGCTCGCGAGGCACCTGATCTTCTGCGATTCCCAGCGCCCACTGTGTTTGTGCGATTTGATTGGGATCGCTGGACAAGGGGCAGCCGCAACGAGTTTCGTCGGGCTTGATTTTTCGTCCACAGAATAGGCAGCGGCGGCAGTTCGGACATGGTGCGTCGTTCAACTCGCGAACCGCACGTTCGCACCCGGGACAGGTAACGTAAGCAACGGAGTCTGCCACACGATCTCCTTCGATCCTGTCTATTTGAAGATAATTACCTCATGGCCGCAACGAGTTTAATCCAATACGAACAAGACTCGTGCGACGGATCTCAGCAGAATGACAATTTTCGACAGCCAACACAGTATAGACGATAAAGGAGACGATAAAGGGGAGACGATAGGGACGCTGACGATTGACGATAAAGGACAGGCATCGTTCGGTCCATCGCAAATGCCAAGGGATTTATGCCTATCCTTTTCCCGCCGACTTTGAATCCTAGATCAGTTGCTAGAAAATGGGTGGACCCATTCGCGATTCTTCCTCGCTCACGCTTCGGGTTACGATGATCGGGAAGCCGCCAGTCCCCAGTTTCCAGCCCCCAGTCTCCAGCCCCTCCGATTTCCCCAGCACCTTCGCCTTATGCCGATTACACCGCCGATTCACGGCGCGTCCCCTGCCCTGCCCCGGATCGATCTTGGGGGCGCAACGTCTTGTCGGGTAACATGTTCGGTGGGTTGGCCGGCTTGGGGCATCGACGATTTTCTTGACCCGGACTGTTTTTTGTGAATAGACTTGAGTAGTAGGTCTGTATCAAAGCATCAGCCGCGACGCGTTAGCGTCCGGTTCGCCGGAGGAGATTGTCCCCGAAGAACCGTGGGCTAGCGCCCGGCGGCTGATGGGAATCGCGAATGACCCTGTTTTGAATTGTTGGAGAATCTGCTGATGTCGTCCGAGCCGAGAGAAAACGCGCTGCACCGCTTTTTCACCGGGCTATCGGAACAGACTTTTCAGACCCGCTTGGGCGTGGTCGATCCTCCGCTGGTCGATTACATCAGCCGACTGCTGACCCGCTTCGTGCATACCAGCATGATCTACCGGATTCGCGACCTGACCGGGCGCCGGCTGGTAGAAATCGCCGAGATGCTGGGCGAGGCCGAAGCCCGTGTCGGGGTGGCCCGTCGCGAGGCGCATCGTCAGGTCGGCGATTTCATTCTTTTTTGGAGCGGTGTTTATCCGGAGGCCCTGGCCCAACTGCAAGGGCCGAGCCGCAAGGACCATCTGCTCGACTACAATGCCCAGGGCAAACGGGCTTATTACGTCGCCAGCACAATTCCGGGCGACACCACCGCCGGCGAAGGCGATCAGGTCGAAGACGGCGTGCTGCGGCGTCTCAGCCACGAGTTCGAGTTGTGCCAATACGGCCTGCGCGAAGTTCGCCGAGAATGGGAACGCCGCGACGACGATGGCGGCTTCAGGCCGTTGCTGATCGGCTGAACGGGCGGCGACTAGTTTCTCTGCGCCCCCCTGCCCTGCCCCGCAGCGAAGCTAAATCCGCATTTTTTCGAGGTGGTGCGGCCGGCGGTGGGCTAAAAAATGTGCCAGATTGGGTTATAATCGACTTGCCCTTGGTCTCGGGAAATTCGGAGGCTGGCGCGACCACTGATCGCGGCTTTATGAATCGTCGCCGCGACCACTGATCGCGGCTTTACCAATCTGAAATCTGAAATCTCCAATCTGAAATCCATTGATCTGCGTTAGTATTGGCCGCGGTCGACACCGCCACATGATCGCCGAGCACAAGCACTTGGTCCAGCAAGGGGCCGAGTTGGTTGAGCTGCGCTTGGATTACATCAACGGAGACGTGAATCTCAAACGGCTGCTGGTCGACCGGCCCTCGCCGGTGATCGTCACCTGTCGGCGGCAGCAAGACGGCGGAAAATACAAGGGCAGCGAAGAAGAGCGCAAGATGCTGCTGCGCAGCGCCATCGCCGAGGGCGTCGAGTACATCGACCTGGAAGAGGACATCGCCAGCGAAATTCCCCGCTTCGGCAAGACGCGGCGGATCATCAGCCTGCACGACTTTCGCAAGACGCCGAGCGATCTGGATGCGGTTCATAAGCGACTCTGCGAATTCGACGCCGACATCGTCAAATTGGCCACCATCGCCAACCGGCCGCACGATAATCTGCGGATGCTGCGGCTGATCCACGACAGCAAGCTGCCGACCGTCGGCATGTGCATGGGCGACATCGGCACGCCCTCGCGCATTCTGGCCGGAAAGTTCGGCGCGCCGTTCACCTACGCGACGTTCCATCACGAGCGCACGCTAGCTCCGGGCCAACTCAGCTTTCGGCAAATGACCGACATTTATCATTACGACCGCATCAACAAAGAGACCGACGTATTCGGCGTGATTGCCGATCCGGTCGGTCATAGTCTCAGTCCGCAGATTCATAACGCCGCGTTCGTCGAGCAGAACATCAACGCGGTTTACATCCCCTTCCGCGTGCCGAAGGAATACGTGCAAGAGTTCATCGAAGATTCCTACGAATTGGGCGTGAAGGGGCTGAGCGTGACGATTCCCCATAAGGAGACCGTGCTGCGTTGGCTGAATAAGGTCGACGGATCGGTCCGCGGCATCGGCGCCACCAACACGATCGTCTACAACGGCGACGATCGGATCGGCTACAACACCGACTACCGCGCGGCGATGGCATCGCTCGAAAAAGCCTTCGGTGGCGGCGAAAGCCCGCTGAAGGGCAAACGGGCGCTGGTGCTCGGCTCGGGCGGCGTGGCCAAGGCGATCGTTTACGGCCTACGGCGCCGCGGGGTCGAAGTCGTCATCGCCGGCCGCACGATCTCGCGGGCGCGCTTCTTGGCCGACACCTTCGGCGCCAAGGCGGTCGATTGGAAAGTGCGTCATTCGGTCGAGTTTGATATTCTTACCAATTGCACGCCGATCGGCATGCACCCTAACGTCGACGAGGCGCCGTTCGACAAGCACCGACTCAAACCCGCCATGGTCGTGTTCGACACGGTCTATAATCCCGAAAACACCCTGCTGCTCAAGCACGCCAAGAGCCAGAGCTGCCGCACAATCACCGGCGCCACGATGTTCATTCGCCAGGCCGCCCTGCAGTACAAACTGTTCACCGGCAAGGAAGCACCGGTAAAGGTGATGGGCGAAGTGTTCAAGCGGGCGATTTTGCCGGCGAAGCTGTAGCGAATTCGGAATTGAGAACATGTAAAGCCGCGACCAGTGGTCGCGCCGGCGTGTGGAGTTTAGTTGTTGTCTGTTAGCGGGCGCGACCAACGGTCGCGGCTTTATGGATCATCCATGCTCATCGTCTTAATCGGATACCGTGGAACGGGCAAGACGACGGTGGCGCGGCTGCTGGCGGAACAGTTGTCGCTGGATTGGATCGACGCCGACGTCGAGATTGAGCGGCGGGCGGGCAAGTCGATTGCGGAGATGTTTGCTGACGAGGGTGAGTCGGCGTTTCGCGATTTGGAAACTGAGGTGATTGCCCTCTTGGCGTCGCGAAAGAATCTCGTCGTGGCGACCGGAGGCGGGGCGGTGATGCGTGAACAAAACCGCGAGGCATTGGCGGCGGCGGACGAAATAGTCTGGCTCAAGGCCGATGCCGAAACCATTTCGCAGCGCGTCTCAGTCGACGCAACGAGCACCGCTCGGCGGCCAAATCTTACCGCAACCGGTGGAATCGACGAGATTCGCGAGCTTCTGGCCCTTCGCGAGCCGATTTATCGGCAGTCGGCCACCTGCCAGGTCGATACGGTAGGAAAGAGTCCGACCGAGGTGGTCGACGAAATCGCGGCCTCTCTGGGCGACCCGAAGTGAATCTACTGCTTGGCATCCCGATTGAAGCCCACATGGTGATGCTGTTCTGTGTCGGCGCGGCGGCCGGATCGCTGGTGAATCTGGCGGCGTTTTGTCTTCGTTGGGAACCGCAGTCGAAAAGTCCCTGGTCGCGACCGCCGCGAAAGGCCCCGCCGCGTCGCTGGAGCGATCGCTTGCCGGTGATCGGCTGGCTCGGGCTGCGCCGCGAGGCGAAAATTCACGGCCCGCATTTTTGGGTTCGACCGCTGTTGGTCGAAATCGCAGTCGGCGGGATTTTCGCTGCGCTGTATTGGTGGGAAATCGGGCAGCTCGGGTTGTTGATCCCGCCGTTTCACGCTGGCGATGTGCCGAGCAATGAGGTTTGGCTATCCATCCATGCTCAGTACGCCGCGCACCTGCTGCTGGCCTGCTTCATGTTGGTCGCTTCATTGATCGACAGCGACGAAAAAATCATCCCCGACTCCGTGACCGTGCCGGGGGCGCTGTTGGGCTTGATGCTGGCCGCGCTGATTCCCTGGTCGATGCTGCCAGTCGTTCAGGCGGTGCCGCCGGCTCCGCAGTTTGTCGTGCCGACGATGACGGTCGAACGACTCGGCAGGCCGATGGCTCAGGAGATGGCCCTCGCGCCATTGACTATCACAACGCCCGAACTGTGGCCGGAGATGTTAGGTGCAGCGCCTCGAATCAGCTCGCTGCTGTTGGGGCTGACCTGTTTTTCGGCCTGGTGTGTCGCGCTGCTGCCGTGGCGGCCAAATCGCGGCCTGTGGGTTGCCATGCGGCTGATGTTTCACAGACGGCGTTATCCGATTTTTCGTTGGCGGCCACAACACGGACGCGGCGTAGCCATGCTGCTGCTGTTGCGTCACTGGCAACGCAAAGGAATCGTGATGCTGCCGCTGGCCCCGCTAATGATGCTCGTCGGCGGCGCCCTCATCGCGCTGGTCTGGTGGTGGGGAGACCTTCACTGGGTCGGCCTGCTCACCGCGCTGGTCGGCATGACGGCCGGCGGCGGGCTGATCTGGGCTGTGCGGATCATTGGCACCTGGGCCATGAAGCGCGAGGCGATGGGTTTTGGCGACGTCACGCTGATGGCGATGATCGGCGCCTTCGTCGGCTGGCAGCCCTGTCTGATGATCTTCTTCATGGCCCCCTTCGCCGGCCTGGTCATCGGCTTGGCGCAGTGGATGTTTCGCCACGACGACCAGATTCCCTACGGCCCGTTTCTCTGCCTGGCCACCGCCGTGTTGATCGTCGGCTGGGCGCCGATCTGGGATTGGGCAGGTGGTCAGCCCGGCGTGTTCGCCATGGGCTGGCTCGTGCCCATCATGGTCGGCATCTGTCTCGCGCTCATGGCCGGCATGTTGTACGTGCTACAAATTGTGAAGCGGATGTTTTCCGGAAAATCATAAAGCCATCGAATTGTAAAGCCGCGACCAGTGGTCGCGCCCTTTTTCCGTCGCGACGCGACGGGCGCGACCACTGGTCGCGGCTTTTCACGTCGAGGGGTAAGCTACACTTGCAATGCCATGCCTCCTCTATTCACAACCGTGACCGATCTGAACGCCCAAGCGGGCGCGCTGCGCGTCGGGCGGCACGGGGTGATCGAAGTGGTCGACGGGCGACTACGGCATGTGCGGCTGCGGCCGTTCGCGAAGATTGTCTCGCTGCCGGAGGTGATGTTCTGGGGCGATTTCTATCATCGGCATTGGGTCGGCGATTGCTGCCGGCTGTTTTACGACCAAGTTCGCCGCCAGCCCAACTACATCTGCCTCAAGTATGTGCTCTCGGGCCGCGACACCAAGCTGGGCACCCTCCGCGGCGCGCTGCGGGTGCTGGATGAGATCGCCCGCATCAAGGGCACCGATGCCGTGGTCAGTGAGGCCTTCAACTGGCGGATTTCCGACCGGCTGGCCGAGCGTTGGGGCTGGGAGCGGCATAAACCGAGCCGCTGGCGTCGAAATTTCATCAAGCGGTTCTACGGCAGCTACCCCGAAGCGCTTGAGCCAAGAAGTCTCCTCGGCGCGTGAAACCCCGTTCGACGTCGGCGGGTATGTTCCATAGAATCGCCGTAAGGCCAAGAAACCGCGATCGTCGATCGCGACCATAAAGCCGCGACCGTTGGTCGCGCCAATGTTGGACTGCCGGCACTCGGTACTCAGTACACAGCCACCCAACGCCATCTCGTGGGGAAAAATGTTATGAAATCCGCCAGACACTCGAAATCGTATCTCTTATCACTGGTCGTCTTCGCCACACTCACCACCGCCGCGCCGGCCGCCGAAAAGATTGAGGCGGTGGCGTTTTCCGGCGAGCCGTTCGGCGTCGGGAAGATCACCGTTCAATTCGACCGCTATGAATACCTCGCGCCCGATCAACCCCTGCGGCTCGTCGACGCCGACGGGCGGGTGCTTTACCCGGCCTTTACGACCACAACCGAGCGCGTGCCGACGCAACCCCGCTCGCATAACCTCTCGACCGTGACCGGCTATTTTCTTTTCCGCGGCGCCGACTCGCTCAAGCTGAATCTGCAAACCGAACGGAGTCATCGCGTTAAGATCAAGTCGACCGCCGACGCGAAAAAGCATCAGACGCTGCTCGACGAATGGTGGAGACACTACACGTCGAGCGCCCGCAGCATCACCCGTAGCGACGCCTATCAACCGATGGTGGAAAACTACCTGGTGCAGACGCTCGGCCGACGACTGAAGCTGGAGGCGCCCAGGCTCTCGGTGCGTTTCTCCGGCTACGATTGGGCGGACGAAGTGTTTGCGGTCATGTCCGGGGCCGAGAGCGTTCGCATCGCCGCCCAACGCGACGTGCTGCTGCAAGACACGCTTAAGAGCGAAGCGGCCGATCAGCCGCTGCCCCGCCCGGTCGCCACGCCGCCGGTGCGCTTGCCCGAGGTCAAGGGCAAGGTGGTGATCGAGCCGATTGCGATGCACGTGCCGCTGGAGTGTTTTTACATCCGCTGCGGCAGCTTCAAGAACTTTCTCTGGCTAAAAGAAACGATCGACGACTGGGGCACGCAGATACGGCACCTCACGTCGGTCCGCGGCGTCGACTACGAAATCGGCCCACGGCTGGAGCATCAACTGGGCCTCAAACAGACCACGGTGGCCAAGCTGTTCGGCGACACGGTGATCTCCGACGTGGCGATCGTCGGCACCGACACATTTTTGCGAGAAGGAGCGGCCATCGGTATTATCTTCGAGGCCAAAAGCAGCACGGTGCTGCGGCTGCAGATCATGCGGCAGCGCGAAGAGGCCAAGAAAGCCAACCCGGCCGCCACGTCGGAAATGATCGAGTTGGCCGGATCGAAGGTCTCCGCGATCACCACGCCGGACAATTCGATACGCTCGTTTTACGCGGTCGACGGAAAATATCATTTCGTCACGACTTCCAAGACGCTGGCCCGGCGGTTTCTCGAAGCCGGCCAGGGCAAAGACAGCCTGGGGGCCTCGAAGGAATTCCGCTTCGGCCGCTCGATCATGCCCTTGGCCGACGATCACGTGGCGTACGTCTATCTTTCCGACCCGTTTTTCCGCAACATCATTAGTCCGCACTATCGCATCGAGATGACCCGGCGGATGCAGGCGGCCAGCGAAATGGACGTCGTGCGGCTGGCCCGGCTGGCGGCCAAGGCCGAGGGCGAGGCGGCCAAGACGATCAAAGAGTTGATCGCCCTGGATCTGCTGCCCAAGAGTTTCGGCGGCCGGCCCGACGGCTCGCGGGTGTTATTGGCCGGCGGGGTCGTGACCGATTCGCTCCGCGGAGCGTACGGTTCGCTGCTGCCGGTGCCCGATGTGAAGATCGCCGCCGCCACTCCTTCCGAAGCACTTTCCTATCGCAGGTTTGCCGCCATCTATTCCGGCGATTGGCAGCGGATGGACCCGGTGATTATCGGCGTGAAGCGCTCGCCGCTGGCGGCCGACGCCGAGGGGCGCAAGCGACAACGGATTACGTTCGACGTGCATATCACGCCCTACGCCCGGCAGCATTACGGGCAGCTTGCCCAGTGGCTGCCGAAGGCCGACTCGCTGCGTTGGGAAAATGTGCCCGGCGACGTGGCATCTTTTCAACTGAATCTGATGGGGCGGAAGTTCAGCGCCGGCATTGGAGATTTCGTCCCCCTGGCGGTGATCAGCGACGGCAGGGTTGTCTACCAGGAGCCGGACGAAAAGGATATTCCCGCTTACCTGGCGACCGATCGAAGACAGATGCCGGATCCTGACAAATCCTCCATCGATTTCGGTTACTTGCTGGATGGCAAGACCCCCGACGACGACGGCGATATCCGCATGAAGGATTCGCTGTTCGGATCTTACTGGGCTCGCCGGCTGACGGATTTCGACGTGGTCGCCCCGTCGAAGTCGACGCTTGCTCGCGTAGCGCCGAATCTGCGGATTGTCTCGGCCGAGCGGCCGGCCAAGGCCCGGCTGCGGATCGAGGACTTGCGCGGCAAGAAGATCGCCTCGCTCATCAAGGCCGAGTCGTACATCCGCGCCCGTCGCGTGTCGGCTGGCAACACGCAGTTCATGCACACGCTCTCGCAGCAACTGCACGTGCCGGTGGCCGACGCCCAGACGGTGGCCGAGGAATTGCTCGGCGCCAAGCTGGCCTGTCCATTGGGCGGTGAGTATCAAATCGAGAGCGGGTTTTCCGGTAACGACCGGTGGCAATCGACCGCCTGGCAAGCCGACAGTCTGTACGCCGAGCGGCGCGTGCCGAAAGACTACACGGCCCCGCTGCTCGATTGGTTTGCCGGGCTGTCGCTGGAGTTCAACATCGACGCCACCACACTGACCACGCACATCGAATTAGACGTGCGGCCGAAGAAGTAAAAGCGGCTTTCCGGTGATTTCGCGTTGCGAAACTACGGGTGGGTGGCTGGTGGCTGAGCTTGCGAAGCCCCAGAATCGTGCGTGCTGGGGCTTCGCAAGCTCAGCCACCAGCCACCCATCGCAAATAATGACTTCATGAATAACGACTCGACCCATCACGACCCTCCCCCCGGCGTCCTGCGGATCATCGACGCCGCCGCCAATCGGGCCGGCGAGGGACTACGGGTGATCGAGGATTATCTGCGCTTCGTGCTCGACGATCGCCATCTGACGGAGCGCTGCAAGACGCTGCGCCACGATCTGACCGCGGCGCTGGCGCCGATCTCAAATTCGGACCGCAACACCAGCCGCGAAGCAAGCCGCGACGTGGGCGCCGAGCTGACGACCGATGACGAGAAGTCGCGCGGCGACGTAGCGCACGTTGTCTGCGCTTCGTTCAAGCGACTCGAACAATCGCTCCGCAGCCTGGAAGAATACACCAAGCTCTTCGACCCGGCGATTTCCGCCACATTGGAACGCCTGCGGTTTTGCACGTACACATTAGAGCGCGCCGTCGACATTACGCGATGCAGCATCCAGCGGCTCGAAACGTGTCGCCTGTACGTGCTGGTCGACGGGCAGGATTCCCTCGAACAATTCGAGGCGCTCGCCCAATCGTTGATCGCCGGCGGCGCGGGTGCCATCCAGCTTCGTCATAAAAACCGGGGCGACAAGCACCTCACCGACGACAAGCTGCTCCAACGCGCCCGTCTGCTGCGACGCATGACCCGCGACAGCGACACGTTGTTCTTCGTCAACGATCGTCCCGACATCGCCGTGCTGGCCGGCGCCGATGGCGTTCACGTCGGCCAAGACGAGCTGTCGGTCAAAGACGCCCGTACGATTGTCGGTCCGCGGCCATTGATCGGCGTCTCGACGCACACCATCGAACAAGCCCGCGGGGCCGTGCTCGACGGGGCCAACTACATCGGCTGCGGCCCGACGTTTCCGTCGCGGACGAAGCAGTTCGACGATTTCCCCGGCGTAGATTTCCTACAGCAAGTCGCCGCCGAGATTCGCCTGCCGGCCTTTGCCATCGGCGGCATCTCGCCAGAGAATCTTCCGCAAGTGCGGGCCGCCGGATTCAATCGCGTGGCGGTTAGCGCGGCGGTGACCGGCCACGACGATCCCGGCCAAGCCGCGCGGCAGCTTTTAACGGCGCTGGCGTGACGTCTTCGTTCGACTTGCGATTAGCCGTCGAGTGGCTGGAGGCTAATCTTGCGTCGTGGGACGTCAAGGTAGGACTCGAATCGGGATATTGGGTTTCGACACGCAAGTGAACCACGACCGATTTTAACTAGCCCAGGCATAAATGCCTGGGCTAATTAAAAACTCCACGGCGAACCCAAACCTTCAATTTACCAGCGAATCCTGACGTCCCGCGACAGCTTGCGAAGCCCCAGCACGTAAACAACTGGGGCTTCGCCGCGGCTCAGCCACCAGCCACCTTCATTCCTCCAGCAAACGATCCACCAACTCCGCCATGCCCTGCTCGTCGCCGGCAACGTAGCCGTTCCAGACGCCGCGGATGGTGCCGTGGCGATCGAGGACGACCGTGGCCGGCGTGCCGCCTTGCCAGTCGGTGGCGATGACCAGCGCTTGGCGCGAGGTGTGGTTTGGATCGGCGTAAACCGGCATCTCGATATCTCGCCCGCGAAGCACGCCCGCGACGTATTCGCGCAGCGGACTCAGACTGGTTTCGGCCGGTCCGCCTAGAATTATCGAAACGAGTTTGAAATCGTCTCGGTCGGCCCGGCTGTGGTGCATCCTGGCCAGATGCGGAAGTTCCTGAAGACAATAAGGGCAATGCGGCGTCCAGAAGTTCACCAGCGTGACTTTGCCTTTTAGGTCTTCGAGCGACAGCGGCTTGTCGGTTCCCACCAGCGGCGCGGCCTCCAACGCCAGCAGTTTTCTCCCGATCGCAGGATGCGTGCCGTCTCTTGTCTCGCGCGACGAGGTGATGATCTTGATGAACACCAATCCGACAGCAACGATCACCAGCACGCCGATCCAATTGACCACTTGCGATCGTCGCGGTGCCTGGTCGTTTGGCGTGGTTGGTTCGTCCATCGGAATCCTCTACGAATGGCTCGTTTCGTCCGCGAGCAGTGTATTGTACGCTATTCTGTTCGGCGGGCGAAGCTTGTGGCACAGTATCACATACGGAGGTCAATCCCATGCAGATCGAAGTCGAGCAAAAATTCGCGGTGGACAGTTTCGCGGCGATCGAGGCGAAGCTGGCCGAGTTGGGCGCCCAGATCGGCCCACCGGTCGAGCAGCGCGATCGGTACTTTGCCCATCCGGCGAGAAATTTCGCCGCGACCGACGAGGCGCTGCGGATCCGTCGCATCGGCGAGAAGAGCTTCATCACGTACAAAGGCCCGAAACTCGACGCGAAGACCAAGACCCGTCGCGAGTTGGAATTGCCGCTCGTCGACGGCGAAGCTGGGGCCGAACAGTTTACCGAGCTGCTCGCCGCCCTCGGGTTCACCCCGGTCGGCGAGGTCCGCAAGCATCGCCGCCACGCGACGCTGCTGTGGCAAGATCGACCCATCGAGGTCGCGCTGGACGAGGTCGACGACGTAGGCACCTTTGTCGAAGTGGAGTTGGTAGTCGACGAAACCGAGCGAGAGTCGGCAACCGCTGTGGTCGAAAGCCTGGCGGCCCATCTGGGGCTAACGCAAGCGGAGCGGGGGATATGTGCAATTGTTGTTAGAAGAAACGTGACCCTTCACGGGGTCTGAAACACCGAACCGCTAATCGACGCTAATGAACGCTAATAAACGGACAGAAGGAATATGAAAAGGATGTATTGCCGCCGTCACCAGGTGCTTTTTGGAATCGACCGTTAATTTGAAATCGGGTTATCGTGTTTTTTCGTTTTTTTAGTTGATTAGCGTTCATCGGCGTCGATTAGCGGTTTCTTTTTTTCGATTTCGGATTGATCGAACGGGAAACCGAGTTTTTTTCTCTCGGCGGCGAAACCAAGGTGGCCTTCAAGGTGTTTATACAGCTAGCCAGGGCTAAAGTCGCCCGCACGAAACCTGCCCCCACGTCAGACCGCTCGCCGTAAAGAAGGTTTTCTTCCGCTCGGTCGAGCGGTCTGTTTTTTCTCGTGGCACGGGCGTCCCGCCCGTGAAACACAGGCGAGACGCCCGTGCCACGCTGAGGTTGTGTGTGGCGAGATTTTTGGCGATGGGTGAACGACGTGTGGGGCAGGTTTCCCAACCTGCCGAGATAGTGCTTATCACTGGCAGGTTAGGAAACCTGCCCCACGACTCTCCTCGCCAGAAAATCTGGCCACACACCTGAGGTTCACGGAGTCGCGTGGCACCGCCATCTCGGCTACAATAGCCGGATGCAGCCTGCCCTCCGTGACTCGCCTTCTTCGACTTCGCCCCCCTGCCCTGCTCTGCCCGCTGATGGGAGCGCAGATGGGAACACCGCCGGGAGCAATGTCGAGCAGCACGAAGCTCGCAATCTGCTCGTGCTGGCGGCTTATCAGGTGGTGGTTCGGGTCGGCTGGATCTTCAAGACCGAGAGCATTATCATCCCGGCGTTTTTGGACTTGATCGGCGGGGCCGGTTGGCTCCGCGGCTGTCTGCCGGCCTTGAATCGCCTGGGTCATAGCGTGCCGCCGCTGTTGTTTTCCGATCGGCTGCGGCGGATGCCTTTGAAGCGGCGGGCGATGGCCGGCTTTTCGCTGGCAATGGGCGCCGTGTTTCTCGTCCTGGCGGCCGTTTGGAATTGGGCCTATCAAAACAACGTCGCCTGGATGCCGGCTGTGTTTCTCGTGTTGTACACCGTGTTCTTCGGCTGCACCGGTTTGAATCAACTGGCGCTCAGCACGACGCAGGGCAAATTGATTCGCCCCACCCGTCGCGGCCGATTGATGCTGATCGCCACGACCGTGGGGGCGGCGTTCGCCATCGGTTTCGCCTGGCTGCTGCTGGGCCGCTGGTTGAGTTTGGGCAAGATCGGCTACGTCTATATTTTTTCCTTCACCGGGGTTTGTTTCATCGCCGCCGCAGCGGTCTGTTGGCTGTTGGTCGAGCCGGCCGACGAGCTACCGCCGGCAGACGAACACGTCCGCCACCCGCTGGCCGCTGCTTGGGGCGTGGTGCGAAGCGATGCGAACTTTCGCCGGCTGATGGTCGTGGCGATGTTATTCTCGACCGTGCTGATGATCTTCCCGCATTACGTCGCCCTGGCCCGGGAACGGCTGGCGCTCGACACGCTCAACCCGCACGATCTGATTTTGTGGGTGATCGTGCAGAACATCGGAACGGCCGTGTTCAGCCTGTTCGCCGGGCCGGTGGCCGATCGCCGCGGCACGCGCGTGGTGCTGCGAACGCTCGTCTTCGCCGGGGCGCTCACGCCCTTGCTGGCCATCATCCTGGTGCATGTTGACCCGGCCGTCGGACGCTGGCTGTTTCCCGCTGTGTTCGTACTGCTCGGCCTCACGCCGATAACCTTCAAGACGCTGATGAACTACACACTGGAAATCAGCGAAACTCGCGATCATCCGCTGTACATCAGCACGCTGAGCCTCTGTGTCGCGGCGCCGTTTGTCATTTCGCCGCTGATCGGTCTGCTGGTCGACGTAACGAGCTTCGAGGTGGTGTTTCTCACTGGGGCCGGGGTGATTTTACTGTGGGGGCGATGACGTTCACGCTCAGCGAGCCGCGACATGCGGCGACTCGCGACGCGATCGACGTGTTGGATGCGGAATAACCCCATAAAGCCGCGACCGTTGGTCGCGCCAGTCGGGATGAGATAGCGTCGGGCGCGACCGACGGTCGCGGCTTTATGGAGTCGATCTGGCGGGCGAGATTTGGTAGACTATAAGATAGCGCCGGCGCGACCACTGGTCGCGGCTTTACAAATCCCAAATCTGAAATCTGAAATCTGAAATTCCCATGAGCACCACTAAACTTCTGATCGCTGAAATCAGCTATCGCAAACTCAACTTCGCGCTTTGCCTGTTGGCGGTGACTGCTTCGGCGGCGCTGTTTGTGGCGGCGCCGACGCTGGCGACCGGGTATGGGCGCAAGACCGACCAGTTGGCCGAAACGCAGCAGACTGAATCGGAACGGAAGCTGTCGGAGACGCAAGCGGAAAACGAAAAGAAGCTGGCCGATAAACGAACGGCGCTAGACGCCGAACTCAAAACACTTGTCGAGCGGAACGAAGCGCGGCTGGCGGAGTTACGTAAAGAAACCGCGATGATGCTCGCCAAGTTGGACAAGCAGACCAAACGGACCATGCGCGACCTGGGCTTTAACCTGCGAATCGTGCATCGCGATACCGACATGTCGCGGTTCTATCTGAATTTTGAGTCGCACGACATGCCGGAGGAATATCTAAAACGCCTTGCCAACTCGCCGATTCTCACCAAGGTGGTTCATCTCGTACCGTCGATTCGCAGCACCATCACATGGGAAGGCCGCAAGCGGCTGCTCGTGGGCTACGCCCCGGAGGCGACCCAGACCCACATCGAGAAGAAACTTCCGATGGGTTTCGTTATTAAGCCGAATACGGTTTATTTGGGCCACGAAGCGGCCGTCGGCCACAAGCTCGGCGAGACGATCACCATCGAAAAACGGGAGTTTAAGATCGCCCGCATTTTGCCCGAAACGGCCAATGAAACGGCCGTGACGATTTTCATGAACCTGAAAGACGCCCAGGCGGTGCTTGGCAAACAGGGCAAGCTCAGTGAGATTCTCGCCCTGGGGTGTAAGTGTACGACGATCAATCGGATTTCGGAGATTCGCGCACAATTGGAAAAAGTGTTGCCCGAGACGAAGGTCACCGAGTGGCACAGCAAGGCCGAAGCCCGCGAGAAACAGCGCGATCTGGTCGCCGCTCAGCGCAAGGCGCTACTGTCGCAGCAAGAGGCGGCGGATCGTGAAATAATCGAGCAGATGAAAACCCAACACCGGAAAATTCTCGCCGACTTGAAACGGGGAAACGCCGAGACGACTAAGAAAGAAAAAGACGACGGGGCCGCGCTGCTGGCCGGCCTGCGTGCGTCGAGACAGGGGATTCAGAACACGATGGAAAGTCTCCGCGACGTGGTCACCCCGCTGGTGATTCTCGTCTCGGCGATCATGCTCTGCGTCATCATGTGGAACAACGTCCGCGAGCGCCGCGAGGAGATCGGGCTGTTGCGTGCCCTGGGTAAGCGCACGGCCGATATCGCCGGGCTGTTTCTCGGCAAGGCGGTCCTGCTCGGACTGATCGGCGGAGCGGCCGGCTGTGTGGTCGGGCTCGTCGTTGCCTGGGGCGTGGGCCGGTCGATGGAATTTGAACTGACCACGATGACCGGCGGCAGCGCCGAACTGCTGGGCGCCACCCTGCTCGGCGCCCCGCTGATTGCCGCCCTGGCCGCCTATCTGCCCACGCGCACCGCCATCGCCCAAGACCCGGCGGTCGTGTTGATGGAACAGTGAATTTGGGATTTGGGATTTGGGATTTCAGATTTGAAGAGAGCCTGTGTAAAGCCGCGACCAGTGGTCGCGCCCAGCGGTTATCGGGCGCGACCAACGGTCGCGGCTTTATGGCAGCGCCGGATCGTCGATCTCGCGCATCTTGGCCAGCAGTTTCGCGTGTAACTGCGCGATCACTTGCTTCACCTCGGCCGAGTCTACGCCGATCAGATTCTTGCGCTCCTCGGGATCGTTCTTCAAATCGTACAACTCGTCGCGGCCCGAATTTAGGAAATCGCGGATCAGTTTCCAATCGCCCGTGCGGTACATCCGCATCTGCGTTCGGGTTTGGTGATGGGTGCTGTATTGGGCGTAGAAGTCGTTCTCCCATTTGACTTTCTTGCCTTCCAACAGCGGCAAGAAATTCCGCCCGCGAATCGTCTCGCCCGCCGGCGGCTTGGCGCCGGTCATGGCCAAAATCGTCGGATACCAATCGAGGTTCGAGATCGTCTCGTCAATGGTGGTCGACGGCTTGATGTGGCCCGGCCAACGAACGATCGCCGGCACGCGAATCGACGTGTCGTACATGTTGGGCCGCTGGCCGCGGGGAATGTTGGCGACGGCCGGCGGCGGATCGGTGAGAATCCAATGGCCGTTGCCTTTGTGCCAGATGCCGTTGTGGCCCATGTTGTAACCGTGGTCACTGGTGAAGATGATGATCGTTCGCTCGCTGAGCCGCATCTCGTCGAGCGCTTTGAGAATCCGGCCCACGCTGGTGTCGACACTCTTGACGCTGGCCAGATACTCGCGCGTCACGCGCTTGACCCTTTTCACATCGAGCTTCGGGTAATCGGGATGCGGCAGCTTGGGGTCGAGATTCTTGAACGGCGCCCAATCGTCCTCGGGCACCGGCAGCCAACGAGCGTGTGGGGCGCGGTAATGCAAACACAGCAAGAACGGGCCGTCTTTGTTCTTGCGGACGAACTCCAGCGCGTGGTCGGTGAGAATGTCCGGCAGGAAGCCCTTGAACTTCTGCTGCTTGCCGTCTTTCTCCAACGTCGGATTCTTCGGCACGTTGCCGCCGGTGCGAAAGCCCATGAAATAATCGAAGCCGGTCTTGGTCGGATGAAAACGGTCGGGCACGCCGAGATGCCATTTGCCGACGAGCCCGGTGGCGTAACCTTGCTTCTGCAACACCTCGGGCCAGGTGACCGTCTTGGGGTCGAGGCCCAGCTTCGGCTCGCGGCGGGGATGAATCCACTCGGTGATGCCAAGCTCGGTGCCGTAGCGGCTGGTCATCAAGCTCGCCCGCGACGGGCTGCACACCGGCGTGACCGTGAAGGCGTTTCGCAGATACGCCCCCTCGCGGACCAGCCGGTCCATATTCGGCGTGATCGCGTGGGGATGTCCCGCGGCGCCCAAAGCCCAAGGAGCCTGATCGTCCGTGAACAAAAACACGATATTCGGCCGCTCGGCGGCCCGCAGCGTCGTGGCGAGGGTTAATAGCAGAAGGGCCAACAGCGCGGCGATCTTGGGCATGATTTACCTCGCGAAGAGGGACGGGACGGGAGTTCAATCAGTGTAGATGACCATCGGCGCATTGGAAAGGATTTACTGGTAATGTGCGGCGAAATGTGGACAATGGGCCATAACCCTAAAGCCGCGACCGTTGGTTGCGCCCCGGGGTTAGCTGTTGGCTGTTAGCTATTAGCGGTTGGCGGTTGGCTGGTATCGATCCGTCAACGTCAAACAACGACTAATGACTGGATGACCCGTGCCGTACGTCTAATCACTAATCGCTCCTCACGGACGCGACCAGCGGTCGCGGCTTTATGGACTTAGAAAAAGGAATCAACCCATGATACGATTCGTCCGCTTTCTTACTTTCGTGGCACTACTCGGTTCGCTGGTTCTGCTATCGCAACGAGCGGCTCACGCCCAGACTTACGAGATCGAAACCAAGCGGGATATTGTCTACGGAACCGGCGGCGGCGAGAAGCTGATGCTCGACTTGGCCACGCCGAAAGATGCCCAGGGGCCGCGACCGGCGATTGTGTTCATTCACGGCGGTGGCTGGGCGGCGGGAAATCGGTCGAGTCACTTCGGCCACATTAAGGAAGCCGCCCGACGCGGGTATGTGAGCGTGACAGTCACGTATCGGCTGGCCACGGACAAGAAGAATAAATTCCCGGCCCAGGTCGAAGACGTCAAGTGTGCGGTCCGCTGGCTGCGCTCGCAGGCCAAGGAGTTGAACGTCGATCCCAAGCGAATCGGCGCGATCGGTTTTTCGGCCGGCGCGCATCTGGCGATGATGCTCGGGGTGATGGACCAGGGCGACGGCCTGGAAGGCCAAGGCGGATCGGCCGATCAGTCGAGCAAAGTGCAGGCGGTCGTTTCGTACTTCGGCCCGACCGACTTGATGCTCCAGTATCCGCCGACCTCCAAGGCCATCGTCCGCAAGTTCATCGGCGGCAGCAAGGAGGAAAAAGCGGAGACATATAAGCGGGCCTCGCCGATCACCTACGTCAACGCCGGCGACGCCCCGATGTTGCTCTTCCAAGGCACCAAGGACGTGCTGGTTCCTTACGAGCAAGCCTTCGTGATGGCCGAAGCGCTCAGCAAAGCCGGCGTCCCTGGCCGTGTTGAATTGCTCCTCGGTCGCAACCACGGCTGGGGCGGCAAGGAGATCACGCGCACCGTCGACGCGGGTTGGAAGTTTTTCGATCGGTATCTCATCACCCCATAAAGCCGCGACCGTTGGTCGCGCCCGATCCGACGTGACGCGAATCCGAGCGTCGGGCGCGACCAGCGGTCGCGGCTTTATGGAATCGATGGTGTCCGTCGCGCCAAGATCGCCGTCACCGCGCCCTCCACGCGAGTGACAATCAACGTCGCCCGCCCGTCGCCAGCCACGCGCAACATCT
>JADFKK010000161.1 GCA_022564995.1 Planctomycetota bacterium
TCGCCGCTGTCGGGCCATATGAGAATCTGCTGACGCTCGACGTTACCGATGATCTGCACAGCGGAAAGAACACGCTCGGCGTCTGCTGCCGAAGCGCCCGCGGGCCGGCTGCTGTCTTCATGCGGCTTGATTTGCAGTACGCCGATGGCAGCAAGCAGTCCGTCGTTAGTGACAAAACGTGGCAGGCAACGACGCTACCGAGTAAGCTTCTCGATTGGCCGAAGAGCGAAATCAAGTGGCAGCCAGCCGTCGCGCTCGGCGCTGTCGCCCGTTTTCCCTGGGGCGACACTTCGGCCGGCATCGCCGTCAAGCCGACGGACGACTATACGCAATGGAAACGGGCCATCGCCGCCAAGACCGGCACCGACCCGCGCACCTTTGAAACCTTACCCGGCTACGAGGTCGATCTGATCCGCTCGGCGGCCCAGGGCGAAGACTCGTGGGTTTCATTGGCCATTGACCCGCGCGGACGTTGTATTATCGCCCAGGAAAAACGGGGCCTGCTGCGGCTGACGTTGCCCAAGAAAAAAGGTGGCCCGGTCCGCGTCGAACGGATCAACGACTCGCTGGCCGAATGTCGTGGGCTGTTGTTCGCGAACGATAGCTTGTACGCGATGGCCAACAACGACAAAGCGCTGTTCCGGCTGCGCGATTCCAACGGCGACGACCGTTACGACGAAGTGAAACGCCTGGGCCAATTCGCCGGCGGCGTCGGGCACGGGCGGAACCAATTGACGCTCGGTCCCGACGGCATGATCTACGGTATCTTTGGCGATTCGGTTGACGAGCCGACGGACGCCCGCCGCAAGCCGCCCGCGCTGGCCCGGCCGAATCGCCATGAGAAAACACCCAGCGGCTTTGTCGCCCGAACTGACGCCAACGGGCTGCGCTGGGAGGTGGTCGTTCGCGGGCTGCGCAACCCGTTCGGTATCGATTTCAATCCGCAGGGTGACATGTTCACCTACGACGCCGACGCCGAATACGATTCCGGCTCGAGTTGGTATCGGCCGACGCGAATCGATCATCTGCTGCCCGGGAGCGATTTTCTCTGGCGGCGGGTGACCGGGCAATGGCCGCCGTATTTTCCCGACCGGCCGGACATGCCGACGCCGACGCTCGACATCGGCAAAGGCTCGCCGACGGCGGTCGAGTTCGGCACGAAGAGCAGTTTTCCGCCGCGATATCAGCGGGCCTTGTACGCGCTCGATTGGACCTATGGGCGGATTCTGGCCGTCCATTTGTCGCCGCGCGGGGCGAGCTACGCCGCCGGGGTCGAGAATTTTCTGCGCGGCCAGCCGCTCAACGTGACTGACGTCGAATTCGGAGCGGACGGGGCGATGTACTTCACCACCGGCGGACGCGGAACGCAAGCGGCCCTCTATCGGGTTCGCTATACGGGCCAGAAGGTTCCGCCGGCGAAGCGGACGATCCAACAGCAGGCCCGCGATGCTCATGCCGACAAGTCGCGGCGTATGCGGCGGCAGTTAGAGTCATTCATCGGCCGGCAGCACTCCGGCGCGCTCGACGTGGCCTGGCCGCGTTTGGCCAGCAGCGATCCTTGGCTGCGGCACGCGGCCCGGCTGGTGGTGGAATCGCAGCCGACCGAGGTGTGGCGAAAGCGGGCGCTCGACGAGCGAAACACCGATGCGCAGTTGGCGGGCCTGATGGCGCTGGCCCGCGTTGGGGCGACGTCGGACATGCCGAAGATCGTCGAGCGGCTGTTGAAATTGCCGCTGAAGCAGTTTGCCGAACGGCAGAAGCTCGAATCGCTGTTTTTGTTCGACCGTTATCTTGCCGAGTCCGCCGAGTCGTCCGACGCACGACGCACGGCCGTGATCGAAATCCTGGCGTCGCTCTATCCCGACTCGTCGCCGAAGGTGAACGAGCGGCTGAGCCTGATGCTGTCCGCGCTGGCCGATACGGACTTCGTCCGCAACACGGTTCAATTATTACACCAAGCCCCCGATCAACGACAGCAGTTTCATTACCTCTACGTGCTGCGCGGCGTGAAACGCGGCTGGACGGACGACCTGCGTCGCAGTTATTTTCTGGCGCTGCGGCAAATGGACGACTACATCGGCGGCGAGGGGATGCCGACGTTTCGCCGGTTAATCCGCTCCGAGGCCCTGGCTTCGCTGCCGGCCGACCAACGTAAGCCGTTCGAGAAGCTGCTCGCCGCCAAGGCCGAGCCGTGGCTGGCCGAAGTGCCGAAAGAAAAACGCCCGCTGGTTCGCAAATGGACCATCGAGGAATTGGCCGACGCATCTAAGCAACTCGGCACGGGCCATAACTTCCAGCGCGGGCGGCGGATGTTCGCCACGGCACGCTGTGTGGTTTGTCATCAGATGCGGGGCCGCGGCGGCGTCAGCGGGCCGGACCTGAGCGCGGTCGCTCGCCGCTTCTCGCCCCACGACGTGCTGGTTTCGGTGGTCGACCCGTCGCGGGTTGTGGCGCCCAAGTATCAGGCCCGGGCCTTCGTGCTCAAAGACGGCCGCGTGTTGGTCGGCCGTATCGCCCAGAACGATTATCGCTCGCCACAGTTACGACTCACGCCCGACCTGCTGGCGCCCGAAAAGGTCGTCACGTTCGCCAAGCTCGACGTCGAAGAGAGCCAGCCGTCGAAAATTTCGCCGATGCCGACCGGCCTGCTCGATACGCTCGACCGAGATGAAATCCTCGATCTGCTGGCTTATATTCTGGCAGCGGGCGATGCGAAACATCCCCTGTTCAAGCGTTGAGGGCGTTCCGCCCCTGGTCGCCATCAATGGCTCGCGGCATGGCTGACTGGAATTTTCGGTAACCCTCCCATCTTGCCTGGATTCTCGCGATGCACCCGCAATTCGATTTACCCCAGAACTCGCCTTGCCCGGCGGCGCAAGTTCAGGTATCTCTACGCGACCCAAAAACGAAGAAGGGACTGCTGCTCAAGCCATGTCGCTGGCCATCTGCCGGGCGATGTTTGAGCTTCGCTCTTCGGCTGGGAACTCGCGCTGCTTACGGCAGTTCACGTCTTCTGCGTTCGCAAAACATCCGGATTCGCTTCGATGCCAAGCATCCCGCTCGACCTGTCGGTTTTCCAACGCGCCGCGCTGTTGGCTATTGCCTGCTGGTTGGGGCCGGCGCTGCTCTCGACTGCCTGGGCTCAGGGCGCCGGATCGGGCACGAGGGATTCCGCGAGGCGGGAGTTTCCCGAGAATCGCACAGCGGGCAGAATCCCCAACAGAACACCATCGCTGAATCTCAGCGGCGCCGCGCCGGGCGGCTTCGCCGGCGATGTTCCGATCGCCGAAACGGTGGTGGGGGTCCGCATCGAGGGCAACAAAAAGATTTCGCCACGCAGGATTGAGCCTTACGTCAAGACCCGCCCGGGCAAGCCGTTCAATCTCGATACGATTAAAGCTGACGTGCGGCGGCTGCTCGGCACGCGGCTGTTTGTCGACGTGCAGACGTTCCGCCAGCAGGTGCGCGGCGGTGTCGTCGTCGTGTTCCGCGTGGTCGAAAGGCCCGTGCTGCAGTACGTCAAGTATATCGGAAACCACAAGATCAAACGCAAACACCTCGTGCGCGAGAGCGGTCTCAAGCCGGGTGATCCGCTCGATCCGTATGCCGTGTCGGAAGCGAGACGAAAAATCGAAGCGTATTACGAGCGAGAGGGTTTCAGCGAGGTGCGCGTCGAGATCATCGAGGGAAACGAGCGGACCGACCGCGGGGCGGTTTTTCTGATCAACGAAACCAAGCCGCGGAAAATTTGGAGCGTCGACTTCATCGGCAACACGATCGCCTCGGATGGCCGTTTGGCCACGCAGATTCGTTCCAAGCCGCCGCTTACCAGAGCGATTTACCTGCTGCCCTTCAACATGAAGAGCGGCGTTTTCAATCGCAAGGTGCTCGACGACGACGTCAAACGCTTGACGGTATATTACAGAAACTTGGGATTCTTCAACGCTCGGGTCGGTCGAGAGATTCACTTCGACGAGGGAAGCAATTTCGTCAATGTGACGTTCGTGATCGACGAAGGCCCGCGGTTTAAGGTTCGCAATGTCTCGGTGATCGGCAACGCAAAGATCGGCACCGAAGAAATCACGGAAGTTCTGCAGATCAAACCGGGTGACCATTTTAACCAGGCCTCGATGAACAGCGACGTGAAGCGGATCGTCGCCGTTTACGGATCGAACGGCTACATCTACAGCGACATTCAGCCCGCCATTCGATACCCGGATAATCGCCCGGGCGAGCTCGATCTGGTTTATAAGATTAACGAAGGCCAGCGATATCGCGTCGGACCGATCAATGTTCACATCGGCGGCGACAGCCCCCACACGCGGATTACGACCGTGCTGAACCGGCTGCATCTGCGGACCGGCGACGTTGCCGATCAGCGCAAGGTCGAGGCGAGCATGGTCGATCTGAAACGTTCGGCGCTGTTCGCTCGCGACGGCCAACAGGGCGGCCGCGGCCCACGCAGCGCGTTTCGCCCGCCCGAGGAAGCGATTCAGAAGCGCATCGTCGATCGCCGCCGCACGGGCTCCTCCAACCGCTTTCAGAGTCCGGATAACGCGGCCCGACACACCGCACAGCCGGGCAATCCGTATTGGAACATTCGCACCGACGGCAGATCGCGATTGCCCTCTCAGAACAGCGAATGGCCGGGATCGTATCAACGAACCGAGCTGCCAACGGGGAGGATTCGTTGATGCTGAATCGATTACCTGCCATTGCCGCCTTGTGGGGGATTGTCTCACTGACGGCTGCCGGCTGCGGATTGCCCGCCGGCCCACAAGCCGCCTGGTTGCCGACGGCGCCCGCCGCGCACAACGCGAATCGATTCCCGCCCGTCGAGGGTAACACGTCGCAGGATACGACCGTCACGCGGGCTCAATCGCCCCGCCGCTCGCCGTCGCCGGCGGTTGGCTCCGCGCCACGGATTTCGACGGCCAGCCCGATTGGGACGACATTCGGTCAAGGCTATCCCGACACCGCGACATTCGATCGCGACGTGCGGTTAGCGCAAGCCGTCAGCCCTGGCTCTGGCCCTTATCCCGACACAATGGACCTGCCCCAGCATGGATATGCCGACCCGATGACTCCCTGGGACATCTTTGTCGAAGAGACGCAGACGGGGCGATTTCGATTCGGCGTGGGCGTCAACTCCGACGCCGGCGTAACCGGTTCGATCGTGATCGACGAACAAAACTTCGATTGGCGGCGGTTTCCCCGTTCCTGGTCGGATTTGGGCGGAAACGCCTTTCGTGGCGGAGGCCAGCGGTTCACCATCGAAGCCCTGCCCGGAACGCGAGTCCAGCGCTATTCGTTCCGTTTCATCGAGCCGTATCTGAACAATACCAACACGTCGCTGTCGCTGAGCGCCTCGTTCTACGACCGCCGCTTCGACGATTGGGACGAGCAACGCGTTGGTGCGCGTGTCTCCGTAGGCCGCAACCTAACGCCGAATCTGTCGGCCTCCGCGACGTTTCGGGCGGCGAATGTCAACATTCACGATCCGCGCGTGCCGACGCAGCCCGACCTGATGGCTGTGGTGGGCGATAACTCGCTGGTCGGTTTCGGTGCCCGGCTGCGCCACGACACACGAGACAGCACCTTCCTGGCTACCCAGGGCCACCTCATCCAGCTTGAGTTCGAGCAGGTTGTCGGCACCTTCAGCTACCCGCGGTTCAACCTCGACATGCGCAAACACTTCATGCTGCACGAGCGGGCCGATAGCTCGGGGCGTCATGTGTTGAGCCTCCGCGGCCGGCTGGCGATCAGCGGCAAGGACACGCCGATTTACGAACGTTACTTCGCCGGCGGATTTTCCACGCTTCGCGGTTTCGACTTTCGCGGAGCCTCGCCGCGGTCGGGCGGAGTGACGGTCGGCGGCGAGTTGATGCTGCTCGGCTCGGTCGAATATCTGTTCCCGATCACCGACGGTGACGTGATCTACGGTGTCGTCTTCACCGATTTCGGCACGGTCGAAGAAGTGGCCCGCCTGCACACCGACGCCTTCCGCGTGGCGCCCGGCTTTGGACTGCGGATCTCGGTGCCGGCCATGGGCCCGGCGCCCATCGCGCTGGACTTCGCCTTCCCCGTGGCCTCCGAAGACGGCGACGAAACACGCGTGTTCAGCATCTTCATGGGCTTCTTCCGCGGTTAATGCCAGCGGCCCGCCAATTTGTAGGAGGCGACTCCGTCGGCGAATTGTAGGAGCCGCGCGTGAACAGTTTCCCGGACTCTCCACTTTTCCTTTGCGACCTCCGCGGCCGTCTGTCCAAACCTTGACTTCACCCCGTCTTCGACGAAATGTCTGTCATCACAAACAGAAGGGATTGAACAGAAGATTGCGAAGGTCGCGAAGAAAAGAAGCAGCGCTGTCCAGCTAATAGCTTCCGGCGAATCCGTAATTGCCGTAGTAGCTGCCGCGGGTTTGGAACTGCGGCTGGGGCTTGGCGCCGAACCAGCCGTAGGCATAGGCTCGCGGGGCCGCGCGGGGCGGCTGCCACTTGGGGCCTTTCACCGGCGGCTCGTGCTTATTGAAAAATCGGCGCTGCGGCGGGGCGTATGACGAATTCGGCCGGGCGATGTTAGGCGGCCCGAAAAACAAGTAATGCGGCAATCGTGCCGTGGCGGTTTGCGCGGAACCGAGCGAGATGGCCAGCGCGCAAACGAGCGCCGGCCAACGAATGAGGCGAAACATGGTGCAGCTCCAGGAAAGCGTCGATGAAAAGATCGTTTCGGCCCAGGCGAGAATCCGCCCAACCGAGAGAAGAGGTCTGCACAACTGTAGCTCGCCGTTTATGGTGACGCAACTTGTTGTGGAGTTGCGATGATTCGCCGAAGGAGTTTTTAACTAGCCCAGGCATTTATGCCTGGGAATCGAGACGAACGTCATCCATTTTTCATCCGGCCCCTTTAGGGGCCTACGCGGCGCGGGAGATCGACGCCTCGTATGTTCGGGAACTTCGTGCCCCTGAAGGGGCGAAGAGGAGGGGGCGTGTCATTCCGGTCCCAGGCATAAATGCCTGGGCTAAATAAAATCGAGGAGGCTGCGCAACAGAAAGCCGCCCATCTTCTTGGGAAAACAGCGTCTCAAGACCACGTTTTCAACAGCCTAGATCCCGCCCGGCAGGCGGGATCTACTTTTCGGTGAGCCGATAGGCGGTTACGCCGCTTTTGCTGGAGATCAGCAGCGTGGGCTTGCCGCCGAGCTTGGCCAGGCCGATGCCCCTTGGCACTTCGCCGTGATGGAAGCGATCGACCAGATTGCCGTCCGCGGCGATAACATGAATGCCGCCGTCGGCGCCGGCCACAACCCAATGGGCTTGGCCGCCCGGAAGCACGTGTCCCCACACGACCGGTTCAATAGCCGTCTGTGGAAATCCGCCGGGCACCTCAAATCGCCAGGCGAGTTGGCTGTCGCCTTTCATGGCGACCACCGCGCCGCGGCTGGGGGCCATCGACAACGCGACCCAAAACACGTCCTTGTTGATGTTTCGCTCGGCAACGACAAGTTTCTGCACCGTGGGGTCGGGCGCGTCTGATTCGGCAGCGACTTTGCCGTCGGCAGCGACTCCGCGGATTTTTCCAGAACGGCCCAGTGCCAGCAGCAGCCGCTTGCCCTCGGCATCGACGGGCGAGAGCGCCAGCGAGAGAACATCTCGCACCGACTCACCCGGCCACGCGGTCCGTTTTCCATCGAGAGAAAATCGATACAGTGCGAGGTCTTGCCAATGGGAAACATAGACTTCGAGTTTCTCATCGCCGTCGAGATCCGCCAGCACGAGATCGGAGATCATCTGCGTGGCGTCGTCCGCCTCAGGCAGCGAGAAACGTCGCTTCCACTGCTCGTCGAACAGGTGAAAACGGGGCTGACCGGCTCCTCCGCCGACGAAATACCGCTTGCCATCGCCGCCCATCGCCGTCCGCAGGTACGTCACCAGATCGGCCTCGGCGATGTCGAGCGGGTGCTTCGCGATCGATTTTCCGTCGGCCCCCAGCGAGACGACCGTGCGATACTGATCGAGCACGTAAACGTCATCGTCTTCGTCCGCACCGCCGGCGACCACCAGGATGTTTTCAGGCTGCATTGCCGCATCGCTGGTCCACAATTTCGTCAGCCCAAGCTTCGCTGGCTCGTCGGCCTCAGCGGGCTCGACTTTTTCCGAATACAGGGCGTCGGGATGCGCCGCCGCCAATTCCCGCTCATATTCTTCCTTGATCCTGCGAATCTCCTGCTCGGCCAAATTGCTCCCGGCCAACAGGGCGTTGAGCTTCGCCGGCAACATCTCGGCCAGGCGCGGGTTGAAACCCATCTCGTAGCTCTGCACGGTTCCGTCCTTGCCGATCAACACCAGTGAAGGAAACGCCTCGACCTGCAATGCCTGGGCCGCCGCGCCTTGGAAATCACGCCCAATCGGCAGCGCGACGCCCCAATCGGAAAACGTCTTCTTCAATGCGTCGTCGGTAATCGCGAGCTCGTCGACGTTGACCGCGTAAAAAACCACCTTGTCGTTGTCCTTGAACTGTTCGTAAACCTTCTGCAAATTGGGCATGCTCTCTCGACAGGGCGGACAGGTGGTGAACCAAAAGTCGAGCACGACCACTTTGCCCGAAAGTGTCTTGTCGGTGATCTTCTTGCCCTCGGTATCGGTGAACGACAGGCCGGTGACGGTCTTACCGACCACCGGCGGCGGCATCCGCTTCGATAGCGGCGGCAGGACGAATCGGCTGACGGTCACGGCATCCTTCGGCGGTTCGTACACGAATGTTTCGTCGGCCGATGCATCGCCGAATCGGGCGTTCACCAACTCGGCCACGACCGTGATCTTCTCCGGACGCTGGTCCGCGGAAAACCGTGCCAGAATTTCGCCCGTAGGAAATTCGAGACGTCGCACCACGAACGTCTCCGCGTCAATCCAGAACACGAGATCGCCGCGGGCGTCGGTATGTTTGACGCGGTGGTATTTGCGATCTTCGATCGTCTCAGTGGCTAACAACTCGATGTTTTTCTTGTCCTGGAGCATCTCCTCGAGCGGCTTATCCTGGAGCAGAAGTTCCAAGGCCAGCGGTGGACCGAAGCCGCCTTGCAGCGTGCCGCCGGCAGTCTCTTCTCGATACAGGTCGTCCAGGGTCAACGCGCCCGCTATATCTTGTTGTAGCGATTGTCCGTCAAGATTGTTTGTTTCTTCGTCGGCGATCCAACTCTGTAGCTTCTCACCGTCGCTGACCATCTGAATTTGGTAAGCATGGATGCGAATTTGGTTTGGGCGTGCGAATTGGACGGAAAATGAGAAGTGGTGTACTTCATCGTCGCCGTTTGTGGTAATCGTGATATCGATCACACCTTCGTCGGAGTAATGCTTCGCTTTTTGATAAGCCGCGATCATTTTCCGCAGTACGTCCTCGGCCGTTAGTTCCGGCTGATCTGTGGAACGGGTGTCCTTCGGCTTCGTCTCTTTGCGACTAGCGCCTTTAGGATTTGTGTTTTTGGACGTCGTGTCGTCCGCCTCTGCCGTATCGTCGGACGGCGTCTGGTCGCAGCCCGTCGCAGCCAGGCAGCCGACCAGCAGCAGCGCGGCGATGCCTCGCACAGAGCGAAACGGCTTGCGCGAAAAAAGCTTATGCAGGGCGTTCATCGAATTTACCATGTTTGCGGTAGGAGTTGATTGGAGCGTAACGGGCGAACGCACTAGATTATTCGCGACTTCGCCGCAAACGTAAAGCCGAGTTCTTGACCGATCGCCGAGCGGGTGGATATGATGCATACGTGTAGTGTTTTTTCGCCACAATATGCTTTCCACCTTGCGCCATGTCCTCCGTTCTTCGCTACGGTGCCGATTCGTCGGTCGCTTTCGATCTGCCGGCCGACGTGCTGCTGGCTGAGTGCGATGCTCCGCGTGGGCAGCCGCTCGATGATCCGGCGGCGGCGGTGGCGGCGGCGCTCGACGATCCGATCGAGTTTCCGCCGCTTGCTCGGACGATTGTGCCGGGCGATCTGGTGGCGCTGGCCGTCGAGCCGGGACTGCCGCAGGCCGCCAACATCGTGGCGGCGGTGGTCCATTCGTTGATCGGGGCCGGCGTATCCGCCAGCGACGTCGCCGTGGTCATAGCGCCGGGCGAAACGGCGGCCGATGAAAACCTGCAGGAGCAACTTCCGGCCGAACTGAAACGCCAAGTACAATGGCTAAAGCACGACAGCAGCGACCGCGATAGCCTGGCCTTCGTTACTACGCTAGCAGCCGGGCACCCGGTGCATGTGAATCGGGCGCTGAGCGATGCCGACGTGGTGATCCCGATCGGCACGCTCAGGCAAGAGGCGTCGTTGGGCAATTTGGGTGCTTACGGTGTCTTGTATCCGGGCTTCTGCGACGAGGCAACCCAACAACGATATCGGGCGGCCAGCAGCGTCGAATCGCCCGTCCAGTGGAAGCGCAAGCGCGACGAAGCTCGCGAGGCCTCGTGGCTGTTGGGGGCGACGTTTACGATTCAGGTAGTGCCGGCCGGCGGCGGAGATCTGCTGCATGTGCTGGCGGGTGAAATCGGCGCGGTCGATGCCGAGGGTCGGCGGCTCTGCGAGGCGGCCTGGACCTATTCGATCCCTCGGCGCGGAAGCCTGGTCGTCGCCTTGATCGAAGGTGACCAGCGCGATCAGACCTGGGAAAACGTCGGCCGCGCCATCGCCGCAGCCATGCAGGTGGTTCACGCGGAAGGGGCGATCGCCATCTGCACGGAGTTACAGTCGGAGCCGGGGCCGTCGCTTCAACGGGTCATGGGAGCCGATGGCGACATCAACAGCGATGCGGTAATGCAAGAGATTCGTCGAGATCGATCGGCCGACGCAGTGCCGGCATCGCAGTTGGTCCAGGCATTGCGCCGGGCGCACGTCTATTTGCTCAGCGGGCTGGACGACGACGTGGTCGAGCGGTTGGGCATGGCCCCGGTCGCCGACTCCAGCGAGATCGCCCGGCTGGCCAGCCGCCACGAGTCGTGCATTCTGCTGGCCAACGCACATCGAATCGTGGCCAGAGAAAAAGGGGATAAGTCCAATTAAACGTCGCATCGAGCAGCGTGATCGCTCGTTCCTCAAGTATCTGTTGATGAATACCTCGGCAGTTCACTTGATGTCTTTGGCGCGGATGTTCTTGAACTCCACCCACATCGGCTTGCCGGCGTGAAGTTGGAAGGCCAAGATGCCTTCTCGCAAAGCCAACTTCGGACTGTCTGTGAAATCGAGGATCAGGCGATTGTTGAGGTAATGCTGAATGTGAGTTCCTTTGGCGATGATCACCACGTCGTTCCAGTCGTCGAGCTTGAATAGTTTCTCGAAGCCGGCTCGATCGATCAGCTTGGCCGTGACCTGCTTGCTGCCTTTTCCCTGGCCCTCTTTTTTCCAGATTGCTTTCTCGCCGACGAGACAGGTACGCCCGCGACCGCCTGCCAGTCCGCCTTCATCATAGATAAAACCGGAAACACTCGGCAGCTTGTTCTGGTTGCGAATCTCGTGTTGGTAACCACGGACGATCCATTTATTCCGAACCTTGTCGCCGGTGATGTGCTTCGAGCGGTACTGAATACCGGAGTTGTTGGTGGCGTTACAACGGAACGAAAGACGCAATTCGAAGTCTTTTGTTACGCCGTCCTGCCAAATGATGAACGTATTGCCGCGCGCGCGAATCTCGGCGGTCGTTTCGCCGCGAATCGCTCCATCCTTCACCGACCACAGTCTCGGATCGCCGTCCCAGCCAGACAGGTCTTTGCCGTTAAAGATGCTTTTCAAGCCCGACTCAGGGGGAGCGGTTTGGCCATCCTCGGCGGCAAACGTGTTGGCAGCGAAAGCGGTCAGCGCGGCAATGGCCAGAATGCGGATCATCATGCTCTCCAAAAGTTCGAGGAAGGTTGTCTCTTGTAGCTGCGATTCATCATTATACCACGTTGACAGGAGGTTGCGATGGCCAATAACTCAGCGATCGAAGGGAGGTTCTGCTTTCATCTATCCAAAGAGTTATTGACGTGATGCGACGCGCGTCGTGGCATCAGTTTCAAGCTCTGACGAAGCGTTCACGGCTTCGCGCGAGCCCCTACGCAATCACCTCCCGCACCACGCTACCCGCCACGTCCGTTAGCCGAAAATCTCTTCCCGAATAACGATACGTCAGACGTTCGTGATCGAGCCCCATCAGATGCAGGATCGTGGCGTGCAGATCATGGACGTGCATGCGGCCTTCGACGGCCGTGCAGCCGAAGTTGTCGGTGGCGCCGTGGGTGAAGCCGCCCTTGACGCCGCCGCCGGCCATCCAGACGGTGAAGCCGTAGTGGTCGTGGTCGCGGCCCTTCTTGCCCTCGCTGGTCGGCGCGCGGCCGAATTCGCCGCCCCAAATGACCAGCGTCTCGTCTAACATGCCGCGCTGCTTGAGGTCTTTGATCAGCGCCGCGATGCCTTGGTCGCAAGCCTTGGCGAGTTTTGCATGTCCGCCCACAATATCGCCGTGGCCCGTGTCCCAGGCGATGTCGTAACCGTCGATGGAGTGCGAAATCTGCACCATCCGCACGCCCCGCTCGACCAACCGACGAGCCATCAAACAGCCCTTGGCGTATTCGGTATTGCCGTACATGTCCCGAGTGGCCTGCGTCTCGCGGCTCATGTCGAACGCCTCGGGCACGGCCATTTGCATGCGGAAGGCCATCTCCATCGCCTGAATGCTGGCCTCGAGTTTTTGATCTTGCTGTGCCCGCTCGAGGTGTAGTTTGTTTAGCTTCGAGAGCAGATCGACCTGCCGGCGCTGCTCGGCGCGGGGCAGATGTTGATTCTTGAGATTCCGCAGAATGGCATCAGGCTTCATCTGTGCGATGTTCACATACGTGCCGGCGTAGGCTCCCGGCAGAAAGCTGTTGCCCCAGTTGGCCAGCTTGCCCCGCGGCGCGGCCCGCGGACTCATCGCCACGAAACCGGGCAGGTCTTGGTTATCGGTGCCGAGGCCATACACGAGCCACGACCCCATGCTGGGTCGGCTGGGCTGCAAGTAGCCCAGGTTCATCATCAAGATGGCCCCGGCGTGTTCCGGGATGTTGGTGTGCATCGAGTGGATGAAGCAGATGTCGTCGACACACGAGGCCACCTGCGGGAAGATATCGCTGACCCATTTTCCGCAGCGGCCGTATTGTTTGAAACCGAACGGCGAGGGGAACAGCCCCAGCTTGGTGTTGCGGAGCGTCTTGCGGTCGACCGTCTTGGGCCGCTGCCCGGCAAACTTCTTGATGTCGGGCTTGTAGTCAAACGTGTCGACGTGCGACGGCCCGCCGGGCATGAACAGTTGGATCACGCGTTTGGCCTTAGGGGCGAAGTGCGGAATCTTGGGAGCGAGCGGCGAAGCCCCGCCAGCCGTCGCGGCCATCGCGGGTGAGAGCATGTTCGCGTCGGCCATCACCCCGGCCAGCCCCAACGTGCCGAAGCCGGCCCCGATGCGATGCAGCAAGTCACGGCGATTGAGCGGCGGTGTCGGATCTCGATGTGGCATGGGTTGGCTCCTTTGATAGTCGTTGATCGCTCCGCGATCGAAACGCAACGAAATGTTTCGATCGCGGAGCGATCAACGACATTACTGAACATACATAAACTCGTTACTGCTTAGCAACACCTGGGCATATTGCTGCCAACGACTTACGGCGATTTTATCGGCTTGGTCGACCGCGGCGCTCACAAATTCGAGTCCGAGCCGTTTTTCTTCCGCCGTGGGACTCCGCCCGTAGAGCAGCCGGTAAGCCAATTCGATCCGCGCCGCGTCGTCCTTGGCCTCGCCCTCAAGTCGCGCCGTCAGCGCCTTGGCTCGCTCGGCCATAAACGGGCTGTTCATCATAAACAGAAACTGTTGCGGGACGATGCTGGTGACTCGGCCGGCGCTGCTGGCCCGCGGCACGGGGAAGTCGAACAGCCGCAAAAATGTGTCGGAGGAAAATCGATCGCCGGCGCGGCTGACTTTGGCGTACATCGTGCGACGACGGGTGCTCAGGATATTATCGACCGGCGGGCCGCCCAGCTTGCGGTCTAACTCGCCGGTGACCGTGAGCAGCGAGTCCCGCCAATTTTCGACGGTCAACCGCCGCGGGCTGAAGCGCCACAACAGCACGTTGTCGCCGTCTTTGCCGAAGCCGTCCTTGTCGAATTGGCTGCTCATCTGGTAAGCCGACGAAAGCATGATCGTGCGATGCATCTTCTTGATTGACCAGCCCGACTCGACGAATTTTCGGGCGAGCCAATCGAGCAGCTCGGGATGAGACGGCGGGCTGCCAAGCGAGCCGAAATTGCTCGGCGAGCGGACCAACGCCTGGCCGAAGTGATGCTGCCAGATGCGATTGACCATCACCCGGGCGGTGAGCGGATTGTCACCGCTGGCCACCGCTTCGGCCAATTGCATTCGCCCGCTGCCCTTGTCGAACAGCGGCGGATTTTCGCCGGCAATGATTTTCAGGAATCGCCGTGGGGCCACTTCGCCCGGCTTGCGCAAGTCGCCGCGTAGCGCCACTTTCATGTCGCCGCTGCCGGAATCGGCCAGCACGTGGGCCTGCGGCTTCGGGCCCACGACGTTCTTGCTGTTGTTGAACACCCCGGCCAGCGAGTAATAGTCTTGCTGCGGAATCGGATCGAACTTGTGATCGTGACAACGGGCACAAGCGGCCGTGAGCGCCAAGAACGCGCGGGTCAAGGTGTCGACGCGATCGTCGAGCGTCTCGCTTTTGGCCTGGGACACACTGTCCGGGTCGCCGCCGTCGGAACCGTACGTCGGCCCCAGGGCGAAAAATCCGGTGGCCGTCGCGGCGCCCTCGACCTTCATCAAGTCACCGGCGATTTGCTGCTTGACGAATTCGTCATACGGCAGATCGCGATTGAACGCGCCGACGACCCAATCGCGATATTGCCAGGCGTGCGGCAGCGCGGCGTTGTTCGAGAAACCGCCAAAACCGTCGCTGTAACGGGCCACGTCCAACCAATGCCGGCCCCAACGCTCGCCGTATTGCGGCATCGCCAGCAGCCGGTCGATCAACTGGGCGTAGGCGTCCGGCCGCTGGTTTTTCTCGAACGCCAGAACTTCTTCGGGCGTCGGCGGCAGTCCGATCAAATCGAAATAGGCCCGGCGAATCAACACCCGCCGCTCGGCCGGCGCCGCGGGCGACAGACCGGCCGCTTCCAGCCGGGCGAGCAAGAACCGGTCGATATCGTTCTTCGGCCAACTCTTGTTCTGTACGCTCGGCGGCGCGTGCTTGCCGACCGGCTTCCAAGCCCAGTGCTCGCCGCGAAGTTTTTTCCAGTCGTACTGTTTCTTTACGTTCGCAATCGGCTCGCCCTTCGACGCGGGCCAAGGCGCGCCCATCTCGACCCAACGAACCAGCGCGGCGATTTCCGGCGGCGAGAGCTTCCCATCCGGCGGCATCTCTTGATCTTCGTAACGCACCGACTGAATCAACAGACTGTCGTCGGCCTTGCCCGGCACCACGGCCGCCCCCGAATCGCCACCCTTGAGCAGATTCGCCCGAGAGTCCATCCGCAGCCCGCCCTTGAGTTTCTTGGCCTTGGCCCCGTGACACTCAAAGCAGTGCTTGGCCAACAGCGGCCGGATCGACTTCTCAAAGAACTCGACCTGCGCGGCCGGCAGTTCGGCAGCGCGAGCCGTGCCGAGCGTGATGGCCAGTGCAAGGCAGGTGAGCAAACAGATTCTCATGGTTCGGTGGGCGTGCATCGGCAATTGGCGGGTTGCGGGAAGGCGGCAACGTGGCAGGTGGACCTTCAGTATAACCAAACCACGGCGTAAAACGCCACCTGCAATTGCCGCAGGTAAAAAAATGCTGGACATTCTCGTCGCGGCAACCGCACGGAATGCCCGCCAACGCACGGGCAGTGCCATTTGGCACGCCACTTGATTGGTCGACCCGCCCGCAATTTGACGCGATTCGTTCATCGTCGAATCAAGCGTTCCTTGACCGACGTTGCATTCCGGGAGTTCTTCCGAGAGAATGGACTTACTGGGGTAATTGCCGTCCGCTCAGACGGTTCGACTGGAAAGGCCGTCGAGTGGTATTCTCGGACCGACGGTTTCTCGCATAAGGAACGCCGAGATGATTTATTTTCGTGATCCACATGTTGACGTCCGGCGAGGCCGTGTCCCGCAGTTTCGATCCTTGGTGATTCTGGTCGCATTATTGGCAACGGCGATGGCCGGTGTTGGGTTCTGCGCGCGAGGCAGCGCCGCCGAAAAGAAGCCTTTGAACAAGTACCGACAATTGGACCGTCAGCTTGTCAAGCTCGACGAGCGGACGACCGTTGGAGAGATCGTCGAACTTTCCCCAGAACTCTTGCGACAGTTGATCGAGGCCAACGGGATTTCTTTCAAGGTGGGATTCATCCGGCTGCATAGGTTGCTAGAACTGAATGAGTTGGCTACGAAGCAGCGCCTTCGAGTCGCAGCATTTCGCGAAGACGACGCTGCGGCAGCCAAGGCATTGAGCGACCACGCCCGCACTCTAAAGAAACGACGGGATCGCGTCGTAAACGTAAAGGACAGGCATTTCTAGCGACGGGCACAAGATGTCTCTTGGCTGGAACCGCCACAAGCAACATGCCTGCAATGACTTACGGCTTGTCGTCAGGCAGGCATCGCAGCTTGTTATGCCTGTCCTTTCTGTTCTCTGTTCTCTCTGTTCTCTGAAACAACCGGCACTGGCTGGCAAGCAGCCAGTGACACCCGGCGGCAAACTCACTTACCGCCGCCAGCGTCGCCGATTATTTTGCACTTCGGCAGCGCCCGCTTAAGGGTTGCTTCTTTAGGTATTTCCATGCCCATAAATCTGAGGACTTCCAAGCTTCCAAGTGACTTCAACGTGTCCAAGTCGGCGTCGTTCGTGACATTTACCGAGAGGTCCAACTTCGTCAGATTCGTGAGTTTCCCAATCTCAGGCGGTAGCTTGGTGAATTCGTTATGACTGATGCGCAGCGCCGTTAAATTAGTGAGTTTCCCGATCTCAGGCGGTAGCATGGTGAGTTTGTTGCGGGTGAGGTCCAACTCCGTCAGCTCAGTGAGATTCCCAATCTCAGGTGGCAGCGTTGTGATTCTGTTGCGTTTGAGGCTCAACTCCTTCAGACTGGAGAGTTTCCCAATATCAGGCGGTAGCGTGGTGAGTTCGTTGAGGTAGACGTCCAGCACGTTCAGCTCAGTGAGATTCCCAATCTCGGGTGGCAGCGTCGTGATTCTGTTGCCGCTGAGGTCCAACTCGGTCAGCTTAGTGAGCTTCCCAATCTCAGGCGGCAGCGCTGTGAAATCGTTATGGCTGAGGTCCAACTTCGTCAGATCGGTGAGGTATCCAATCTCCGGCGGCAGCGTGGTGAATCCGTTCCGGGAGAAGGAGAGAACTGTTCCGTCATACTTAAGACAATGGTGCATTCGTTTGAGTGCATACTTTACCTTCGAATCGACGGCCTTTGCAATCGCGGCCTCGACTTTCAAAAGAACGGCAGGGTCTACTCTTGCCGATGTCATTCGAGGGAAAAAAATATCATCCGTCACAACCCATCCTCTTTGCAACTTTACGCATTCGATTTGGAATTCATAAGGCTGTCCGTCAAGCATGCTGTAGATTGTTAAATCGTCTGGCTCCTGATACGTGCAGCTAACATACTTACTGTCTTTCCATCCGGGAACTTCGTCCCGCAGGTATCGTTGGAAGCTCTTGAATTCGCGTCGAGTGGCGTCAGGGAGTCTCGCAACGTATTTTTGAAACTCGCCTTGAAGTTCCGCTTCACTCGGCGGCGAGCGGCTATTGTTTCGCATCATGGAAATCATTTCCGGCAAGTCGTCGGGCGTAGGGAGGTGATTCAAGAAAAAGGCCTCGTTCTGTTGCTGCAATGCATTGAACGCGAGCCTCGCAAAAGTGTTCATGTCTTGTATGTTGCGTTTTGCCTCAGGCGTCTGACGGTCCGCAACAATGGCTTCTTTCGGTTCCGCTAATTCATCAGGATGGAAACGCAATCGAACCGTGTTGACCAAATCTTGGGCAACCATCAGGCCCTTAACGGTTTTCGCGGATCGCTGCCAACCGCTGGCGGTGCGAACTAGATCCAATCCGTGCTTGGAAAGCCGCAGGGATTTGCCGGCTAGTTGTTGGCCCTTGAGTATCTTGACGCCGCCGCTGCCGAGCTTGACGCCGGCTCCTAACACCTTGGATGGAATCAGGAGGGCGGCTACGTCACCGCCGAGGCCGCCGACGTCCATCCATTTTTCTTCGCTCGCGTCTTTGCCGGTGGCTCGCTCGAATCCTTTGGCCGCGGCCAGGCCGACGCCGCGCCCTGCGTAATTGGGAAGCCCTTTCCACTCCCAATCGATGACACCTGCTTCATGGAGCAGGCCGGTGCTCGTGCTAACCACCGAATCGGCCAGCAAAACCATGCCCACGGTGGCGACAACGGCGAAGTTCGGCGCGCCTTCGATGGCCGCGCCGGCCGTAATATCCGCCATGTCGCGGACCGCCAGCGAGTGCATGGCCCACAGCGGCAGGCCCGTGTCCGAGACTTGTTTGGCTTCGGTCTCGGAAAGACGCAGCCGCTCGAAATCGCGGGTGAACTCCGCGTCGAGACCGGCCAGCGAGATCG
>JADFKK010000162.1 GCA_022564995.1 Planctomycetota bacterium
CCCACCTGCAAGCCCTTGGCTTGCAGCAACTATGAACGCCGCGTTGTTGACTTACTGTGCATGCCTACGATTGAAAGTTTTCGGGAAAGCCGGATGCGGGAAATCCGCCAGTCCGGTTTGAAGAGGGAGAAGGCCCCGGCCCAAGCCGGGCCTTCTCTACTCTACCGGGTAAAAACTGTTTCGTTTGCTTTGAATTCCCATTCACGTCTGCTAGCTGGAGTCTAAGCGGCGCTGTCCAACTAAAATGCGACGTATATATCCTTGAACGACTCCTCCGGCCGCCAGGGAATTGTACGTTCTTATCCCCGCATCGACCAATCTCATTGGATGCCCTCGGCCCGAGCGAATGCCGAGGCGGGCGACCTAATCCCGTGCGTCGGCACGACTTCACAACTCTTGCGCCATGCCGTATACTGAGCTTTCGCGCGCCCGATCCGGTCGCGGCCCATGCGTGTCCGCAGGAAAATACATACCGTTATGAGCGACGAAAAAAAGCGATCTCATTGGGATGATTTAGCGGATGATCTTGGGGCCGAGACGCCGCCGGAGGCTCCTGTTTCTCCCAGCGAACCGCCCACGCCCCGCGACGTTCCGCCGCCAATTCCTCGCAAACCCTCCCCACCCAAGCCCGCGGCGCCGACCGATTGGTCGTCATTGGCCGATGGATTGGGCCTGCCGGCAGTGACGGAGGACGAGGCGTCAGCGACAAATGACGAGACGTCAGCGGCCGGAGATGTCTCAAGCGCGATTGTTTCCGCAGAGGCTGCACCCACGATTGTGATGTCCGAGGCGGTGGTCGAAGATGTCGCGGGGACGGAAGGAGCTGACACCTCGACAGCCCAGGCCGCCCCGAACGGCGAGTCAGAGTCTGAGGAAGCGCCCGTCAAGAAACGGCGACGTCGTCGAGGTCGGGGCCGAGGACGGGGACGGGGCGCCGATCAGCGCGATGACTCAGCCAGCGACAGCACCTCAGACAGCAGCACCTCAGACAGCAGCACCTCAGACAGCAGCACCTCAGACAGCAGCACCTCAGACAGCAGTACCTCAGACAGCAGTACCTCAGACAGCAGCACCTCAGACAGCAGCGGCGGCCAGCGAGCCAATTCCAACGAGCAAGATGCGGTTGAAGCCAAGGCGGTCGTCGAATCGCAACAAGATGGCCCGCAACAAGATGACGCAGGTGATGAGAATACAAGCGAAGCAAAAAAAGACGAAGAAGGAGAGGAGAAACGACGCAAGCCGCGTCGTCGTCGTGGCCGCCGCCGCCGATCGAAAACCACCGCCGACGCGCCCGACACGCCTGTAGATCCTGACGCGCCCACAGACAATGAGGATTCGGACCAGGAATCAGCGGAGGTGCTGACAGGCTATGCCGATGGTCAAGGCGCTGTCGACGAGGACGAAGGGACCGACGAGGGCGCAGGAACCGACGAGGGCTCCTCGGCGCGCAAGTCCTCCGGCCGCAGCCAACGGCAAATTCCGACTTGGGAAGAGGCCGTCGGCATCATCGTCGACGTCAACATGGCAGCCCGCGAAAAGGCCGGCAGCAGCCAGTCCTCAACTCCTCGCCGCGGCAGTCGCAGCCGTGGCGGCCGCGGCGGACGTAAGCGATAGCTGCCTACTTGATCGCAATCGTCTGCGCCAAAGGCTGCAACACGTGTTCGACGACGTAGTTATCGAGCATGTCTTGGGCGATCTCAATGAGCTGATCGACCGCCTCGACGTAGCTGGTGTCGCCCAGCAGGCTGCCGTATTGGCGTGCGGTGACGTAGACGCTGAGTTGGTCTTCAGGGTATTCGCGCATACGAATTTGATAGGCGTTGGTCCGCGTTTCGACGCTGACTCGGCATTGCGTGCGACAATCTTCGTCGAAGGCCATGGTCAGCGAAGGCTCGTAATTGATCACCGTCGCGCCGGGGATTTCCGAGAGTCGCTCGAAACAGGGCCCCACGCCGAGCGCCTCGGCCACCAATTGGTTGTGATTGCCCCGATAAGTAAAATCGAAGCCAAACAGTAAATCAAGCGCCTCACAATCGAGCGGGCTGGCCGAGAGCATGTACGGCACCAAATCCAAAACCAGACGATGCTGCTCCATGGCATCTTCGACCGACGGCGGGTTGATATATCCCGAGCAAACACGGCGGGGCTCGATCGACGTCCAGCGATAGCTTCCCGGCCCCTTGTCCTCTTCCAGCACGAAATGCCCTTGGTCGCGGCCGTAAAAGTTCCGCATCGTCGGGTATTTCTTTTGCACGCGCTCGAAGTATTGTAGAACCGTTTCGCGATTGCTGGGAAGCTCCATCTCCGTGCCGAGGTTCATATTGACGTAATAATCGTCACTCAATCCACTATAACGGTTCATGCTAACGAGAGTCCTTTTTTTGCACGAGGCGTTCTTGACCAGCACGTGGCGCGATTTTTCGTGCCCCGGTCCGCGCTGATTGCAGTTCCTGTAATCTAGTATAAAATGAGGACTTGCAGTCTGTCAAAGGCGCCCGTGGCGGTCAAACGACTCTAGCAAGGAAAACGATATCATGTCCAACGAAGCAGTTGTCGTTGTACTACCCAGTAGACTGGGTTGGATCGCTCTGCTGCAAAGTGGGAACCTCTTGCAACGACTCACCTTCGGTCATGGCGACCCGGCTCGCGCCGTGGCCGGCTTGAATTTTGCCGCGTCGATCGACGCCGAGGTGGTCGAGCTACCCGAGGCCGATTCGCTTGGCAGTCGCTTGCAGGCATTCACCGCAGGGGCGCATGTCGATTTTTCGGACGTCGAGGTCGACCTGAGTGATCGCACGCCGCTGCATCGCTGCGTGATCGCGCATTGCCGCCGTATCCCCTGCGGACAAACGCTCAGCTATGGCCAGTTGGCGGCCCAGGCGGGCGCTCCGGGTGCCGCCCGGGCCGTGGGCAACATCATGGCGGCCAATCGCGTGCCGCTGGTCGTGCCGTGTCATCGTGTCGTGGCTGCCTCGGGCAACAGCACCGGTTACTCCGCCGGCGAAGGGGTTCGCACGAAACTGCGTTTACTGGAGATGGAAGCTCTCGCGGTTGTCTGAGGACTCTGGGGGCTAGAGGCTGGGGATTGGGGGCTGGGGATTGGGGATTGGTGGTTCGCAACACTTTAGCCAAGAGGCGGCGGCATTGTACCGGTAGCCGAATTCGCAAGAATTCAGTGTGTGAAGGACAATCTGAGTTTCTGAATTCTTGCGAATCCAGCTACCACTTGGCCGAAGTATTCTGGAATAAAGGTTCTCTCAGTCCCCAGTCCCCCAGTCCCCAGTCCCCCGACCCCCGACCCCCGACCATGATGCATCAGCGAACATTTCGTCTGGCAACAGCGGCATTGGTGATCGCGCTGGCGTCGCGCTGCGCGCTGGCCCAAGACGGCTCCCGTTACACGGCCGTTTTTCGCGGTGGACAGCGCATCAGCGAGAAGGAGATTTCCGATTGGGGCTTTCCCAACAGTAACCCGCGAATCAAGAACGTGCTGCTTTTCGCTCCGGCCAACCCGGTCGTTTGGATTAGCCACAACACGACCACACCAGTTCGATCGGTCGAGGCTTACATCGAGTTCACGAGTGGTGACCGGCTGCCGGGCGAACTGCTGCAAATGGTCCGCGGTGTCGGCGACGTGCGGAGTGTCACCCTGGGCGACCATCTCGTGGTGCGGCCGGCCGTGTCGCTGAAAAACACACGCAACCAAGCCGTGAAGCAAATTCGTGTCGTCCCAAGATTCGTGCGTCGCATCGTGTGGCAGGGTGGCGGGGCGGGCCCTTATCGACCCGGCACGCTAATCTACCGCGACGGGCGAACGGCGAAGTTTCGCCGACACCGCTTTGGCGAAAAGTTCGTGGAGTTGTTGTTCGCCGAGGAAACCGGCCAGGTGTTGTTCGACGAGATCGCCGAGCTGCATCTGCCGGCCGCCGATGTGTGGAATGCCTATTACGACGAAGTCGCGGCGCTCAGCCCCGACTTGAAAACCAGGCTGTTTCAGATCGAAACCACAACCGGCCTGATCGCCACCGCCTCGCCGTTGCGATTTGCGGTAGCGCCCTTCAGTAATCGCGCAAACGCCGACTTCTGGCATCACGTCATCCAGCCGGCATGGAGCCTCGACGCCTTTGCGGTTCTGCACCGCGACGTGCGAATGCGGCGGTATTTCCTGCCCCACGAGGTGCCGCTGTCTCGAATCACGTCGCGAATCACGCCGTCCGGCGGCATGGCGGTCTTGGGCACCGCGACCTGGCACCCGCAAGTCAACCGCAATGTTCATGGCGGGCGCCTGCGGAGCGGCGGAAATCTGTTCGGTTGGGGCGTCGGCGTTCACGGTCGAAGCTCACTTGAGTTTCCGCTGCCTCCGGCGGCTCGCATGTTTCGCACGCGCCTCGGGCTCGATCGCCGTGTTGGCCGCGGCGGCTGCGTAAAAGGGATCGTGCAGCTCAAAACGCGGGCCAAGACGGCCGCCGCCGAGACGGCCCAATTGAAATTGCTTTTTCAGACTCGGCCGCTCGTCGGATCGCAGGCGGTCGCGGACACCGGCAATGTGACGCTACCCGTACTTCCGGCCGGCGCGCGGCGAAGTCTGATTCTCGAAGTCGATCCTCTCCACAAGGGCCGGCCCGCCGGCGCCGATCCGCTCGACGTGCGCGACACGCTCGATTGGTTGGAGCCGGTGTTGACGCTCGACACCGCGATGCTCGGCAACGAGGTCCGCCGCCGACTCAACAAGCACATTCCTGCCTGGGATGGCTGGTCGATCGATCCCGACACGGCGCTCGCACTGAAGATGACCAGCTATTCGGACGCGCAGGCCCGGCAGGGATCGAGCTTTCGTTTTCTCGTTGTGCCGGCGGGCAAATCGCTGCTGCTATCGCGCAGAATGACCATTACCCCGAAGCAGAGATGGCTGGTAGTGTCGGCCAGCGATCCGCTGGCCGGGGCGACGAATTCAATCATCGAATTGCGCGTCGACGGGGAGGTGATGGCCGACTACGACGTGCCGGCGCGCCTGAGCGGACAAGCAGAACCGCAGCCGCTGGCCGTCTCGCTGGCGGCGCTCATCGGACGCGAGGTTCAGTTGGATCTGATTCACCGTCCGAAGAACCCGGCCGCTGCTATCCGCGGCATCGACTGGCGGGCCATCGTCTTTTCCGAATATCTGCCCACGGTCCGTGCGCTGCTGGAAGACACGGGTCGGCTGGTGCTGGTCAAAGACATGCCTGAGGACAAGCAGCCAGAAGAAAAGCCCGCGGCCAAGCCGGACAAGAAAGACGAAAAGAAGAAATGGGGCAGGGGCCAATTCGTCAAGCAAGACGCCTATTCCGGCGCGGCTTGTGTGAAGATCACACCGCCGGGAAAATTCCGCCTCGATCTGCCCGGCCTCGACGCCGCGATTCGCGCCGATCCCGACTGGGGCGAATATCGCTACATTCGCTTCGCTTTCCGCAAGCAAGGCAAAGGCCCCGTGCTGATCGACTATGGACACGACCGGGCCGGCGCGCTGCCATTTCGCCACGACGCGGGGCCGGTCGACCCGCAGGACAAGACGGCGCAGCGCATGTCGGTTTATAGCCCGACGGTCGCGCTGCCCGACTCGTGGATCGTCATGACGCGGGATCTGTTCGTCGATTTCGGTTCTCAGCCGTTCAATTTGCGCAGCATCTCGTTCGGCTGCCCGGGCGGCGAGAGCGCGCTGCTCGATCACATCTATCTCGCCCGCCGGAAAGAAGACTTTGAACTGCTCGACGTGCCGCGCAGCGCCTCGCCCGAGGAGGCCAACAAGGCGGCGCGGCGAGAAACGGCCAAGTTCGCGCTCGAGCGCGGCTTGCCGGCGGCCGTGCTCATCACGGCGTCGGGCGCCAGCTTTAGCGGCATCACCGTCAGCGAGGATGGCTACGTTTTGACCGCCGGGCACACCATGGCCGGGCTGCCGCGCGAGGTAACCGTCGTGCTGCGCGACGGCCGCAAGGTGCAGGGCCAGACGCTGGGGATCGATCGAGCCCTCGACGTCGGCATGATCAAGATCAAGGACGTCGGCAAGTACGCCTTCGTCGAGCAAGCCCCGGCGGCTGCCGATCGCCAGGGGCAATTGCTGCTGGCCATTGCCCATCAGATCGATTACCAGCCGGGCCAGCGGCCATTGGCCCATCTCACGGTGGTCCGCGGCAGCGCGGGCGGGCTGCACCGGTCGAATTTTCGTGAGAAGGTGATCGGCTCTGGCGGTCCACTGCTCGACGTGGCGGTCGGCACGGCCAACGGCGGCAAACTCGTCGGCATCCACAGCCGCAACGGGCTCGACGGATATCTTTACGTGCCGATTGAAAAAATCCAGCCAAGTCTGGAGCGGATGAAAAAGGGCGAAATCTGGGGTGCATGGCCGGGCGGCGCCGGGCCGCTCATTGGCGTTCACGTTACGACCGGCGGCGGAGAGTGTCGCATCATCGAAATCATCAAGGGCGGCCCTGGCGAGCAGGCCCAACTGCGCGCCGGCGACCGCATCGCGATGCTTGACGCGACCGCACTGCGCAGCCGCGAGGATCTGCTGGCCGCGCTGGGAAAATACGACCCCGGCCGCCAGGTGACGCTCAAGATCTTGCGCGGCGGAAATCTCATCCAGGCCAAGCTGGTTCTAGGGCGAAGGCCCTGACGCCCCGGCAAAATTCGCACATTCCGCACGGCCCGCACGATCCGCTTCTCGGCCTAACCGCAGGCCACGGAGCGTGAGCTATAGTTGACGGAAGTCGGTATCGGGCGATGAAATCAGACGAAAAGGAACAGACGATGTCTACGAACTCCGCAGTATCCGGCGTTGACACAGGGATTCTCGTCGAAGCTGGCACCAACGAAATCGAAGTCCTGGTCTTTCGGGTTGGAGAAGAGCGGTACGGCGTCAACGTGGCCAAGGTTCGCGAAGTGCTGTCGGTGGGCGAAATTACGGCCATCGCCGAAGGTCACGAGGCGGTCGACGGAGTGGTGCGGATTCGCGACTTCGTCGTGACCGTGGCCAATCTGGAGCGGTATCTTTACGGCCAAGAGACAACCACTGAAGGCTGCACCGAGGGTCGCCTGCTGTTGTTGGAATTCAACAACGAGATGATTGCCTTTCGGGTTCACGAAGTCGAGCGGATTTATCGCCTGTCTTGGAAAGACGTGATCCCCACGCCCGATTTGGCCGCGCTGACCGCTCCGGTGACGGGCGTGATTTGCCTGGAGGGCCGACTCGTTCCGATGCTCGACTTTGAAGCCATTGGAGCAAATCTCGGCATGGCCGCGGCGCACGCCGCCCCGAAGCGAAACGACGGCGAGCTGATGCCGCAGGCCGACCGGCCGATCGTCTTTGCCGACGATTCTCCCCTCATACGCAAAATGCTCCAGGACGAACTCACCACGGCCGGTTTCAACAACGTGCAAGGCTTCAACGATGGGCAATTCGCCTGGGAATACCTTTGCGGCGTGGCCGATGATGCGACGCCCGAGGAGCTTTCCGAGAAGATCGGGGTTGTCGTGACCGACATCGAAATGCCGCGCATGGACGGGCTGAGCCTCACGCGGCGCATCAAGAACCATCCGAAACTCAAAGACATTCCGGTGATTCTGTTCTCCTCGATCGCCTCGAAGATCAACAAAAACAAGGGTCTTCAGGTCGGCGCCGCCGCGCAGGTCGCCAAGCCGGACTACGCCGAACTCGCCACCGTCGTATGCAGAGCCCTGCAGCAGGCAACCGACGCAAAGCCATCGGAGTTGCAAACCGCCTGAGGCAAAACACCCTCGTGTCGCGGTTCTTAAACCCGACGCGCATCATCGATCAACCGGCCGCAGTGCGTCCCCGAGCCGCGATTGGCGGCGCAGCATAGAATCCCCAATCATCTTGGATATTTCTTGTCTGATTGGGCTTCCGGCAACGGAAATTACCACCACCTCTATCACTCAGAATATACCAGTTATGCGTAACGAGTCCGCCATAAGATTGGCTGGATTCGCTTACTTCCAACGTGGTGATAGCTTCACCACCTATATCAGGTGTTGTAGTCGTCGTTCTATTCACAACGCGGTTGACGATGGCAATGTGCTGATGGCCGCTTTCTCCTTGGATGATCAGGTCGTTCGCTTCAATCTGACCGACGTTCATTCTTCGCCCGGGGCGTTGCCTATCTCGATGCTGTTCGATTCCAGGGCTGGCACCTGCCATGGTTGCAGGTATTCTTCCGCTGGCCATTAAGTATCGATTGACAAATCCAATACAATCGAGGCCCAGCCAGGCCCACTTTGTTCCTGTTCTTTCACCACAATAGTGGCTTAATTCGGAAGGCTGTATCCGTGGTCGGGGGTGATTGTGTGTGTAACTAAGAGCATAACTCAAATAAGTTTGGTAATGTTGCACTGCTCCACGCCCAGCGCGGCACTGGATGATTGCGTCTAAATGATTGGTCGTTATGCGTATCGGAGATCGCGGGTTGTTCTCGCAGTCTGTTCTTCTTTGATTGATAATCCAAGCTTCAGCCTCACTAGATTTTTCATGTTCATGTGCCGGATTGGAATATACGGTTCCTATGTGGGCTACTACTTCACGAACACAGCTACCCTCATAAGGGATATATCGAACGCGCATGTTTTCATAGAATTCCAGGAAATCTTTTGCGGTTATGGGATTAGGATGTCGGTAGACGCTGGCATTTAGTGACAACGGACCAGCTACGTCAATACATTGTAAAGGTGAGTTAGGTCGTCGGCGCGATTCTCTTGCTTCTATGTTGGGAATGAATTGGCGTACCATGCGTTTTGCCTCCGTCGTCTTGGTGTGTTGTGTGTGAATTAGCCAGAGCGTTGTCGCTCAAATTGATCGTACAATTCAAAGAGCAATTCGCGGACATCTTGGCCGTGCTTGGCGAGCATCTGCTGCAATGCCAGGTCGTCAACCTGCATCGAGTGGCCCGCCAGAAGCTGCCGCACGATGCGAGCGATGATTTGCACGTTGTTGCTGGTGCGGAATAGTTCGGGCAGCCCGACCGACTCGTGACAAGTCACGACCAAACCACTCTCCGCGCCGCGGCAAGCCCGGCGCAGGCTCGCGCGGTTGAAGCGGCTGAGCTGTTCGTAGCCGTCAACCAAAACAACGCTGTTCTCGTCCCAAGGCGCGGCGGGTGGCCAATCGGCCGGCGGAATGCGACGCGCGCCGTCGTGCAGCACGACCAGATGCGTTTGTCGGCCCGCCGCGTCCATCGCCGCTCGCAGCGACGCGAGCAGTGTCGATTTACCCGAGCCGTGCGGGCCGACGATTTGGCCGGTCCAGTCGCCATCGGCCAGTTGTCGCAATAACAGGTCGGCTCCGCTACCAGGCGGAAAGAGATAGTCGATCGCCCCGGGCCGCACGTGCCGCGTGGAAAAGGGATTTCCGTCGGTGGGAAATTCGTTTTTCAATAGTACACTGCTCCGGCTCCGGTTCAGCGTTTTGCTGTCTCGCGGATGGACGTTGGTTACGATTCATCGTAGTTGAATTCAACACGACTCTGCCGTATCAACTCATCAATTACTGGAGAGAGTCGATTGGCGTCCGCAAGACTTTCGAAGCGTTCGAGGAGCATAGGAATGTTGATAATTTCTTCGACACAATCCATGTAACGTTTCACAACGCTTTTGACGGAGTAAACATTGTGAGCTTGTTCGCGTATTTTTTTTCGGATTTGTTTTTCGCTAAGTTCGGATTTGACCACAAATGTGACCGGATACCTTTGGACTTTGTCGATATCAAGAAAATATTTCTTAACATCCGTAGTTTCCGTGACTTGGAAGAATCGTCCAAGTGGACGCATTACAAAATCAATTCCACCGTCATTCGCGTTGCAGCGTCCGGTTTTGTAGAGCATCAGGAATTCTTGCTCCAATTCATCGCGCGTCCAACCCCAGAATATTGATTCCTGGCCATAGTGCTCTTTGAGCACGGCAAAGCTAGTGATCTCGAATACACGGGCGTCGACATTCGGTTTCAGAAGGCTTGCGATAAACGCCTTGGCTTCGTCAGGATTTTTCTTCGAGAGTTTCTGGATTTGCTCACAGTTGGCGATGAACCCCTCGAACGCTCGACGTTTCGCGGCGATGTAGGCATCAATGATCTCAATTACTGCTTTGGAAATGTTGAATGGTTGTTTTCCAAGTTTGATATTCAATAGGTTTTCATTGATCCAGTATCTCTTCGTCGCCGTATCGCGAAGAATCGGCACCGACTGACATGTTGGAAAGAGCTTTCTGAACTCTTGATTCATTCGGTGGTTTAATGCGTGATTCTGTAGCTTACTGCCAAAGGGTAGTTCACGTTGACGAGCGAAAAGATCGCTGAATTTCGCGCCGTCGTAGTCGGAATACTGTCCAGACGTGTCAAAGCCCTTGGCGATGTAATCCTCAACCAGAACATAAACCGCGTACAGGCTGGCGAAGGAGCCGCGGGATTTTGAGCCTTTGGATGCCGACTTCGTTTTCTCGTTCAGGTATCCGAGCAGTTCACTCGTGTCGAGTAACGAGGCGGCATGGTCCTCGCCGTATTCGCCAGCGAGGAGTGACAGAATTGTCGGAGTGAATCCGTGTTCGATCGCCACGTCTAAAATAACCTCGGTTGATCCGTAGGCTCTGGAATGCGTCCGCCATTCGCGTTCCGCCGATTATACGGCTTGTCAAGCGGACGTAGACGCTCACCGTCCAGTTCGTCACAAATCCCCAGACGCCTTAGCCCGATCTTGACAAAATCCACTTCTCGTTCAATCCCAATGGATTGTCTTTCTAGCCGTTGGGCGACTGCGCACGTTGTAAACGTGCCGGCGAACGGATCGAGAATCATGTCACCCGGATTGCTACTGGCTGCGATGATTCGTTCCAGCAACACTTCTGGTTTTTGCGTCGGGTGGTTTTCATACTCGGGCATGCGGAATCGAACACGCGGAAAGAACCAAGTGTTACCCGGTACCTTGGTCGTGCTGTAAGTGGCGGGAACAGGCTTGCGGTAGTCGATAAGTTTGCGCTTGGCCCCGGTGGGTGCTTCGACGCGAATGTCATCTGCGTTGAAGGTGTAATTACCTGGGTCTTTGGCGCAAAAAAGGATCGGTTCGTACATCGAACCGTATTTTGTCTTTGCCTGAACGCCCGAACTGTCGTAGTGCCAAACAATTCGTGAGACGACGGAAATTCGATCGCGAAGATAAAGGTCGAGATACGGCATGCACTGCGTGCTCGTCATGATGTACATGCTTCCCGTTGGCGCTAATTTGGCGATACAGGCCTCGAGCCATACCTTGCACCAATCCGCGTAATCTGAATCGGTCGGCCATTTGTCGACAAAATCGACGAATCGCTTGCCGATGTTGTACGGCGGATCGGCGAAAATCAGATCGACGGAGCCATCACGTATTTCCGACGTAAGCACGTCGTTACAGTCGGCGTGAAAGACCGTGTGTGGCCCTCGTGTGAACTTGCGAATGGCAGTCAACGGACCAGGCTCCCTTCAACGGATTGTGCGTGTGGTCTTGCCCGATAATGACCTAGTTCACCGAGTTGGTGGACCAACGCGAGTGAACTTGGAAAAACCAAAAACGTGAACGAAGTAATGGACGTTGAAAAACCACAACGCGAGCTAGCGCCGGTGCAACGCCTTGTTATCTGCACTTTGTGGTCGGGTTGCGATTGTCGTTAACCGAGCCGCCAAATCCACACGAAGCTTTTGCAGCCCTTCTGAGTTTGCGAGATACGGCAATGCTCGGTGGTGCTGTAAGTCGGATGGAATATCCGTGAGTGCCTGTGAAATTGGCACAACGGTTTTTCCGAGCGTATGCGCGATCCCAGTTTCGTAAAAGACATTCGGGTTACGTTTGGTGAAATCACAAACGACGATACGTGCCTGAAAGATCAGATTGACGATATCTTGGATGAACGTCGATTCGTCCCAGATGTCGTCAGCGCGGAGACAATCGAGCCCTGTATCAGAACAAGCATTTTTGATGGCGGTGTAAACTGCGTCGAATCCAGCGAACGGCATCATGACCGCCACTAGATCATTTCTGAGTTCGACTTCAGGGACCGCGAAGACCGATGGCGCGAACGTAATTCGTCTTGCGGACGGTTGAGCGGAAATGAATTCGGAGTTGTCGCCGAGTGTGTTATCCACGTAGGCGAGCAGCTTGTCGAGATTTGCAGGATCCTTCTTGACGATCCGAAGCAGAACGTCGACGACGTTCCCCGGATAATCGTCGTCTCCGAAACCGAGGCTTCGGAGAAGGCGTCCATGACCATTAACGATATCCGAACTGTCAGTGAGCAAGGCAATGTCTTGCCAGTGGCTGCTGTTGAAGTCATCGACGATTCGCCCCTTCATTGCGAGGATCGTTATATTGATGTCAGCAGATGCCATCGGTATGGGGCGATCTCGTGCAGATAACTTGTTTCTAGACTGACCCGCGTATTACCCGTAAGCCGCGCAATTGCAGTCTGACGCGCACTAAGCGTGCTTCCGTAAGTTCAATCATAACAAACAGTTGCTCGGTTACCAGTCATCGGTCGGCGCGCTGGATGGTTTCCATGGAACGCGTCAGGGCGGTGCCTGTTGCAGGAGGTCGGCCGGACTGCGGACACCCTGGCCGCCGCGGCTGGAAAGCGTGGGCGGAGATCATGGACAGCGTCGCAGGAGCGGGGTGTCGGTTTCCCAGAGAACAACCCCAACGATTCGGTTTGCTTGCTATACTGTCGCCACGGTTCCAAGCCCTGTCTACACAAATGGCCGTTTTCCGATAATGGAAACAGTCGCCAGCTGATTTTCAAGTACCTTGATGACGCGTGCCTCGTTCGGGATTCAGCGGCGCGGATACCGCGCCGAGGTGAAACGGAAAATCCTCGACGTGCTCCCGCTCGCCGGTGAGAAACAGCCGCACGCGCACGCACCAGTTGATCTTGACGATGGTTCCCTGGTAGCTGAGCGGGCTATTCGGCAGCATGGTTTCAAAACGCCGCAACACGTGAAGCGCCGGCCGCTCGTCATCTTCGCGCTCGTGGCGGTCGAAGAAGTGAACGTCCAGATCCTCCTCGCCTTTGCCTTCGGTGAACCACAAGACCGAAAGCTCGACCGCCTCTAGATCGTCGGGTCGCACGGCGTCGATCTGAAATTCGCACGAAAGCACGCTACCGGGGACGAAGACTCGCTGCTGCTGAAAAAAGCTGAGGCTCACCAGCGGCGCGTTCATGCCTTGCCCTCGGCCGGTCGCGCGGGGGCCACTACAATCGGAAAGCTGCGCTCGTAGGCGGGCCGGCGAGCGACACGGCCGCGCACGATCAGCTTCCAGGAGATTTCGTTGTTGTCTGACTTAAACGAGTGCATGCTGCCATCGGGCACCTCGAACCGGCAGCGATCTTCAAACGGCGCGTCGGGCGATATCTCGAATTCCTCGCGGCGAAACACTTGCCGATCAAACACTCGCTGCCGGTCGGTGCGGGTGTCGGTGCCTTGTTGATACGTGGCCTCTTCGTCGCAGGCCAGCAGCACTTCGATGAAGCCGACCGAGAGCTTGCCCGTCTGTGAAATGAGCACTTCGTAAGTCTGACCAGGATAAATCGGGTGCTCGCCGATTTCCAATCGTGTTGGCCCGACACCCCGGGTGACGAGCAGTTGTCGTAGGAAATAATAGATCGTCCCGAGGGCAATCATCACCAGCGGTGCGACAAAGGCGGTTAACCACCAGTTGGGCCGGCCCGCCAGATGACCGCGAATGACCATCGCGACGAACACCGAGGTGACCCCGCTCCAAAACAAACACAACACCAGCGCGCTCAGCAGCTTCCAGCCGGGCGACGTGGAAATCGGCAGCCGATAGGCCAGCGTCGTGCCCGGGCTGTTGGTGATATTCTCGTCGCTGGGGACGTGGGGAAACAGTTCATCGACCCCGTTGGCGTCGCGGCGTTCGAAATGATCGCTGAGCCCCGCCGACGCAGCGTTCCGCTCGCGCGATTTGCCGGCATGACGCAGGGCATATATAAGCCCGCCCCCGCCGATGACGATCATCGCCACGGGCACGATCACAAACAGCCAAATCCACCAGTGAAAACGTCGCTGCAACACGACCACGCTGGGCTTGTCGGGATCGTACCAACACGTTGTTTCTTGTCCCGGCTCAAATTGGCCAAGCACCGCTTCGGCGACGTCGCGGTCGTTCGTGTAGGGTTTTCCCTGATAGACCGCCATGTCGTAGGTGGCCTCGATGTGTGTGACGTCGCCGACTTCGTACTCGATGCTGATCTCCGGCTGATAGGCGACAGCGCCGGATTCGTCGCGCAGCTCGACCAGCCGTGCGAAGGTGACTGTGCAGCGGGTTTCGACAAACTCCTGGTTGACGCGCCACTCGGGCCAGACGACCGTGACCATCAGCGCGACCAGCGTGGCGCAGCCGGCCAGAAAGATCGCGCCGAACACCGCGGCCTCGACCCAATAGGCCGCCCGCCGCGAGCCACTGCGGCGATTGCCGCGCTTCTTTCCATAGGGCTTCAAGGGGCGGGACAAGATGTACGCCTTCCTCAAGGAATCGCCAGTGTGGCCGCCAACCGGTGTGGCGGTCAAGATTCGTAGATTATGGTAGATTTGCAAAGGGTCACGATTGGGTTCATCGTATCGACTTGCGCAGGCCTTGGAAGGTGACCTCGAACGGTCGGTCCATAATCTCCCCCCTAATGCGCCGCGGGCAAGCTGGCAGTTCGCTGCTGGTCCTCGGCGGGAAATTCTCGTAGATTGACTGTCGAATAGCCACGGCGGCCCATTTTGAGACCAATCGCCAAGCAGAGCGAAGGACCAACAATGATGTTGCGAAATCTCTTTCCCCAGCGTCCCACATTCAAGCCAACCGCCATAAAGCGGCCATCAACGTGGGTCATTGTCGCAGGGTTGGCTGTTGGCCTGAGCATTGCCGGCTCAGCCCTCGGCGGCGACTGGCCGCAAATTCTTGGACCGCACCGCGACGGCGTCGCCGACAAAGAACGACTCGCCGACCGCTGGCCGGCGAATGGCCCTAAGACGCTGTGGCGGCGCGACGCCGGCATGGGCTTGGCCGGCGTGGCAGTGGCCCAGGGGCGCGTGGTGCTGTTTCATCGCGTCGCCAAGGAAGAGCTGCTCGAGGCGATGGACGCCAAGTCCGGCCGTCCTTTGTGGAAGGCAGCCTTTGCGACCAAATATCGTCCGCGGTTCAACCCCGACAGCGGCCCGCGCTGCGTGCCGGTGATTCACCAAGGCACCGTCTACGCCTACGGTGCCGGCGGCAACTTGCACGCGGTCTCGCTCGCCGACGGCAAAAAACTTTGGTCGCGGGCGCTGGCCAAGGAGTACGGCGCCAAGGACGGCTACTTCGGCGCCGGCAGCTCTCCGATTGTCGAGGGCGACAAGTTGCTGATCAACGTCGGCGGCGACAAGCAAAACGCCGGTTTGGTGGCGCTGTCGCTCAAAGACGGCAAGACGCTCTGGAAAGCGACGCAAGAGCTGGCCAGCTATTCTTCGCCGGTGGCGACGACCGTAGGCGGCGTGCGGCACGTGATCTTCCTCACTCGTTTTTCGCTGATGTCGATCGACCCGGCCAACGGCAAAGTCCGCTTCAGCATTCCCTTCGGCAAGCGCGGCCCGACGGTCAACGCCGCGAATCCCGTGTTGCTCGACGACCACGTGTTCGTCACCGCCAGCTACGGCCTCGGTAGCTTGCTGGCCAAAATCGAAAAGCGAAGTGCGAAGATCGTTTGGCAAAATGCCGATGCGTTGTCGAGCCAGTACACGACCGGCGTTCTCCACAAAAAGCTGCTCTACACCATCGACGGCCGCCAGGACGGCCCGCCCGGCAAGCTGGTTTGTTTCGATCCCATGACCGGCAAGACCAAGTGGACCAAAGCCGGCTTCGGCATCGCTACGCTCATTTTGGCCGACGAAAAACTGCTGATCCTCAAGACCGACGGCCAACTGGTGCTGGCCAAGGCATCAGCCGACGGTTATCGGGAATTGTCCACGGCCCGAGTTTCCACCGACACCTGTCGCGCACTGCCGGCACTCTCCGACGGTCGGCTCTACATCCGCGACGAGAAGTCGCTACGATGCCTGGACGTCGGGAAACGCTAGGAGCCCGTTGAAGAAGTCGTAATCCTCGCCCGGGTGGTAAAGCAAAGTGAAAGCGGCGGAACGCCGCTTCTACCGTCGCGTCGTCAAATCTGGACAGACGGCGCCGGCCATGTTGTAATGGCGCTCTCCCGCGTTTATTCACCTTTGATTGCCAATTGCGCGAAGCCGCTACGCCAGCCTCGCGCCGTCCAATATGCAACGTCCATTTAACACTGCCATCGTCGTTGTCGTCATTGGCGGCGCGCTGGCGAGCCTGTTGGTCGGTGTCGCCGCTGCGCAGAAGCTTCGGCCGGGGCGCTTGAGCAGCGAAGATCGCAAGGCGCTGCGGGCGGGGCTGAAGTTGGCGTTTGAATCACAGGCGGCGGGCAAAGCCGCCAGCGACGTGCGCGGCTCGCGATTGGCGGCGCTGCATGTGCCGGCGGGCGCGCCGCCGACGCCGTTTCTGCCGCCCGGGCAATTCGGGGCGACCTTTACCGGATATGTAAAGCTCAAGCTCAAGGGTGAATATGTCTTTCAGGTCAAGGGCCGCGGGCAGGTAACACTGCGAATCAACGACCAAGTCGTGCTGGCTTCGTCTGGGCAAGCTGACTTGACGAACATCGCCCCCGTCAAGGCAACCCTCGTCAAGGGCTACAACAAGCTGCACGTCAGCTACGAGAGCCCGCCGCAGGGTGACGCGACGCTGCGGGTTTATTGGACGGGCGACGACTTTCCCACCGAACCGCTACCGCCGCAGCTTCTGATGTGCGACGGGCGAGACGAGGCGCTGCGGCGCGGGCAGGTCGTTCGCGACGGGCGCTTGTTGCTGGCCGAGCGAAGCTGCCTGAAATGTCACGATCTGCCGGGCGTAAAAAACCTCGCCCAAGGCATGCCCGAGTTAGGCAAGGACTCACCGTCGTTGGTCGGCGTCGGCAGTCGGTTGAATGCCGATTGGATGGTGCAGTGGATGTTGGAGCCAAGCCAGCTGCGAACGAAACCGACGATGCCCCGGCTGTTGCACGCGTTGGATGAGAAGCAGGGGATCGGGCGGGCGAAGGATATTGCGAAATACTTGGGCACGCTGGAAGGGGCGAAGCCGCAGGCGGTGGAGACGTCGGATGAGTTGGTCGAATTGGGGCAGATATTCTTCGAGGATTTGGGGTGTATTGGCTGTCATCGGCTATCGCCGCCGGAAGAGAAAGACGAATATCATCGGGCATCGATGCACTTCATCGCGGCGAAGTTTCGGCCCGGGGCGCTGGCCGATTTTCTCCGCGCCCCGCACAAACATTACACCTGGAGCCGAATGCCCGACATGAAACTCAACCGGCGAGAGGCCGAATCGATCGAGGCGTTTGTTCGCGCCAACGCCAAGGGCACGATTGACGAGAAGTTCGCAGCCAACGGCGGAGACGCCTCGCGCGGCAAGGAACTGTTCAACTCGACCGGCTGTGCGAACTGCCACGCGGTGGAGCCAGATAAACCAGTCGCGGTGAGGCCGCGACGACCGCTGCGCGCCACCGCCCTCGACATGGGCTGTCTGGCCGAAGTTGCCAACAAGGCGCCACGGTTGGGACTCGACAACACACAACGCGCCGCGCTCAAGGCATTTCTCGCGACCGACGGCAGTTCGCTCGGGCGAATGGTCCCGGCCGAATTTTCTTCGCGACAAACGCGACGGCTATTATGCTTCGTGTGTCATCGTCGCGACGCGGCCGACAACGAGCTGCCTTACATCATCGAAGACGAAGGCTCGCAGGGACATCCGCCCGAGGTGCTGCCGGCGCTGACCTTCGCCGGCGAGAAGCTGCATCCGAAGTGGACCGAGCAGTTACTCGCAGGCCAGCTTGGCTATCGCCCTCGCCCGCATCTGAAAGGCCGCATGGGCGCCTTTCCTGCCCGGGCGAAAGGCCTGGCGATCGGACTTTCGCACGAGCACGGATTCCCCGAACATTACGCTGATGGCCCGAAATTCGACCCGGCGATGGCCAAACAGGGCCGCCTGCTCTCGCTGCAAAACAACGGCTTCAACTGCGTGCAATGTCACGGTGTCGGATCACAGAAAGCGACAGCCGACTTCGACGCCCGCAGCACGAACCTGGCCTTCGCCCGAGATCGACTGCGCCACGAATACTATCAGCGTTGGCTGCTCTTCCCGCAGCGTATCGCCCCGGGAACGAAGATGCCGCGGTTTTCACCGGATGGCAAGAAGACGGCGCTGGAACACGCTTATGGCGGCAATGCCCACAAGCAGTACGAAGCGCTTTGGCATTACTTGAAGACGCTGCAAGGGGGAGGGAGAGAGGGAGAGAGAGAGAGAGGGAGGGAGAGAGGGAGAGAGGGAGGGAGGGAGAGAGGGAGAGAGGGAGAGAGGGAGGAACACTGAGTACAGAGTACAGAGTAGAATGGCACTGATATTTTCGTAACTCGTTACAGGAAACTGATCTAAGTGAAAGCGGCCTGCCTTGCTTAATTTGGTTGGGTGTTGTCATTCAACCCTGCTAGCAAGGAGGCCGCTATGAGGA
>JADFKK010000163.1 GCA_022564995.1 Planctomycetota bacterium
CCGTGTGGATGACGTCGCGCTATCCGCATCGCAGCGGGGCGTTGGGTTTCGACCGCATCAACGCCGGGGTGCCGACGTTGCTGGAGAAACTGAAGAAAAACGGCCTCTACACCGGCATCTTGGCCAAGGTGCCGCACGTGGTGCCCAGTCGCGGAGCGGCCTGGGACGTTGTCGTACCGGCGGCAAAGTTAAAGACGGGCCGCGACCCGGCGTTGTATTACAAGCACAGCAAGGAGTTCTTTGCCCGGGCCAAAGCGGCCGGCAAGCCGTTTTTCCTGATGGCCAACTCGCAGGACCCGCATCGCCCATTTGCCGGCAGCCGACGGGAATTGGGCCGCAGGAAGCCGGCGGCAAAAAATGCCGAGAAGCCGGCGAAGAAAAGGAGGCCCGGTAAATTCCCGGGCGCCAGCCGCGTCTATCGGTCCGATGAAATCACGGTGCCGAAGTTTCTGCCCGACCTGCCGGAGATCCGCAAGGAACTGGCCCAATACTTCACGTCAGTTCACCGGGCCGATGAAATCGTCGGCGGCGTGCTGAAGGCGCTCGACGAATCTGGCCAGGCCGATAACACGCTGGTGATGTTCGTTTCCGATCACGGCATGCCGCTGCCGTTTGCCAAGACAAACTGCTGGCTGAATTCGACGCGCAACGCCTGGATCGTCCGCTGGCCCGGTGTAGTCAAGCCCGGCGCGTTCGACCGCCAGCACTTCATCTCGGGCATCGACTTCGCGCCGACCGTGCTCGCGGCCCTCGGGCTTTCGCCGCTGCCGGGAAGCGACGGTCGTTCGTTCCTGCCGCTGCTCAAGGGCGGCACGCAAGACGGCCGCGATCGCGTTTTCACCCACATCAACCGCACGGCCGGGCGCAACGAATACCCGATGCGGAGCGTGCAAGACGCCAAGTTCGGATACATTTTCAACGGTTGGTCCGATGGCAAGAAGGTCTTTCGTAACGAATCGCAAGCCGGTCTAACGATGCGGGCCATGATCGCCGCGGCCAAGACCGATCCCAAGATTGCGGCGCGCGTGAAGCACTTTCTGTATCGCACGCCCGAGGAACTATACGACTACGAAAACGATCCGGCGGCACTCCACAACCTGATCGATGATCCGAAGTATCGGGAGCAGGTGAAGAAGTATCGCGGGCAGATGCGCGCGCACATGAAGGCCACGGGCGATCCGGTGCTTCAGGCGTTCGAGGCGCGGGTGAAATAGGATGGGCTTGTAGTGACCCGCTTCAGCGGGTTCAAGACCGCATGAATGCGGTCACTACGGACTTACCCCTTGGCCGCTGCGAATCGATCGGCGACGGCGTCCCAGTTGACGACGTTCCAGAAGGCGGCGATGTAGTCGGGCCGCCGGTTCTGATAGTTCAGGTAGTAGGCGTGCTCCCAGACGTCGAGGCCGAGGATCGGGGTGCGGCCCTCGGTGAGCGGCGAATCCTGATTGGGGGTGCTTTCGACGACCAACTTGTCGCCATCAACACTCAGCCAGGCCCAGCCGCTGCCGAAGCGCGTTGCGCCGGCCGTGGCGAAGGCCGTCTTGAAGGCATCGAACCCGCCCAGGTCGCCGTCGATCGCCGCGGCCAAATCGCCCGATGGTGTGCCTTCGCCGCCGGAGCCCATGATGGTCCAGAACAGCGAGTGGTTGGCGTGTCCGCCGCCGTTGTTGCGGACCGCGCCGCGGATATTTTCCGGCACGCTCGCTAGTTCCGCGACCAACTGCTCGATGCTCTTATTACCGAGGTCGGTGCCGTCGATGGCCTTGTTCAGATTGGCCACGTAAGCAGCATGATGCTTGCCGTGATGAATCTCCATCGTGCGGGCATCAATGTGCGGCTCCAGGGCATCCAGTGCATACGGCAATTCGGGAACAGAATAAGCCATGACGAAGTCCTCTCCGGCAGCCCCCATCGGCCGCCTGCGTGTGTAAGGTAACCTGCCCGGCGGACGCGGGAACCCGCTCCGCATTTAGTTTCAGAGTCCTGGCAGAATACCGCATCGGCAGCGCGCTGACAACGGGCGCCGGAGACTCAGAATTCAATCCGAGCCGCCCTGTCCCCAGGGCGATGTACGTTGTGGCTCGATAACACATCGCCGTGGGGACACGGCGGCTCCGATCCCAGTTCCCCCACGCCCGAAAAAAGTCCCTTGTTTTTAGGCCAGCGGCGCCGCTAGATTGAAAGATCGCCGCCACGCCGTCCAGGTATCCCACGATCCGCCCTCAGGTATCCGCAGGAGCCCGCCGCCGAGAGCCATCTCGACGACGGGCTTTTTCGCGCCCCGTAGGTTCCGCCTGCCGGGCGGAACCAGATTGAATCGTGGCACCGGCGTCCCGCCGGTGATTCACAGGCGGGACGCCTGTGCCACAAGGTCGAACGCTCCAAATCGCCGATCATGGTACAAGACAAGAAAACCCGTCGCGGACGCCCCCTCGTGCTCGACGACACGAAGAAGCAGATCATCTGCTCGCTGATCGGTGCCGGAGCGTCTCGCACGGCAGCGGCCCGTCACGTTGGCTGCTCGCGACACCAGCTCTACTACGCGGCGCAACGTGACAGCATCTTCCAAGCGAAACTGGAAAAGGCCGAGGCCGACTTCGAGGTTGTCCTCGTCGCCCGCATCGGCGAGGCGGCCCGCAGCAAAACCCAATGGCGGGCCGCGGCCTGGCTGCTGGAGCGGCGCAACCCCGATCAATTTCGCCTGCGCAATCCCAAGCTGCTTACCCCCGCCGAGCTGCAAATCGCCATCAGCCAGGTGGTCGAAGTGCTCACCGAATCGCTGGAGGAATCGAAGCAGGCTGAGATTCTACAGCGCATCGGCGAGGTTTTGGAGGAGTTTGCGGAGGATGGCAGCACGGAGCCCGACGACGGTGAAGAATCGCCTTCCGAAGGCCCATTTGCCCTATAAATCCTCGCCCCGGCAGGTTATACTGCTAGACTTTTCGCAACCTAGCTTTCCCGCCTCTCCTTCCCTCCCACTTGATCCCCTGCCATGCGTCGCGACGACATTCGTAACATTGCTATTATTGCCCACGTCGATCACGGCAAAACTTCGCTGATCGATTGCTTGCTGCGCCAGAGCGGACACTTCCGCGAGAGCGAGCTGGTGGGCGATCAGATTCTCGACACCAACGAGCTGGAACGCGAACGCGGCATCACGATTCTGGCCAAGAACATCGCGATCGAATATAAGGGCGTCAAGATCAACGTCATCGACACGCCCGGCCATGCCGACTTCGGCGGCGAGGTGGAGCGCGTGCTGCGGATGGCCGACGGCGCGCTGGTGTTGGTCGACGCCGCCGAGGGCCCCATGCCGCAGACGCGGTTCGTGCTCACCAAGGCGCTGGAAGTCGGGCTTAAGCCGCTTGTCGTCATCAACAAAATCGACCGACCCGACGCTCGGCCGCACCAGGCGCTGGGCGAAGTCTTCGATCTGTTTATCGACCTGGGCGCCGACGACCAGACGGCCGACTTCCCCTATATCTTCTCCAGCGCGAAGGAAGGTTACGCGACCGACGACCCAAACGTCCGCGGCGATTCGTTTCGACCGCTGCTCGACATGGTGCTGCGAGAGATTCCCGGCCCGCTGGCTCACAAGGACGATCCGCTGCAGTTGTTGACCACCACGCTCGATTGGTCGGATTACGTCGGACGCATCGCCATCGGGCGTATCCATTCTGGCCGCGTTCAAAAGGGGCAGATCGTCACGCTAATGCAGGCCGACGACGCGAGGCGAACCGCCAAGATCGCCTCGGTCCACGTCTTTAACAACCTCGGCCGCAAGGAAGTCGAACAGGCCGACGCCGGCGACATCGTGGCGCTGGTCGGGCTGGAGGGCATCGAAATCGGCGACACCATCGCCGCGGCCAACGGCAGCGAACCGAAAGCCCTGCCGCGGCTGAACGTCGACGCGCCGACCCTGCAAATGGTCTTCAGCATCAACAACTCGCCGCTCTGTGGCCGGGAAGGAAAATACGTTACGACTCGCCACCTGCGCGAGCGGCTCGATCGAGAACTACAGCGCAACGTCGCCCTCCGCGTCGAGCCGATTCCCGGCACCGAGACCTTCGCCGTCAGCGGGCGCGGCGTGCTGCACCTGTCGATATTGATCGAAACGATGCGCCGCGAGGGTTACGAGCTGTCGGTCGGCAAGCCGCAGGTCATCATCCGCGAAGTGGACGGCGTCAAACAAGAGCCGTTCGAGGCGTTGGTCGTCGAAGTTCCGCCCGAGCAGCTTGGCCCGGTGATGGAGATGGTCGGACAGCGGCGCGGCAAGACGATCGAGATGACCCACCGCGGCGATTTCACGCACGTGTTGTTTTCGATTCCGGCCCGTGGGCTGATCGGTTTGCGAACCAAGCTGCTCAACGCCACCCAGGGCACGGCGATCATCCATCATCGTTACGAAGGTTATCGCCCGCTGGAGGAATCCATTCCCGGCCGCCCCAACGGCGTGTTGGTTTCGATGATGGCGGGCAAAGCGGTGGCCTTTGGGCTGGAAGGCCTGCAAGATCGGGCCGCCATGTTCGTCTCGCCGGGCGACGAAGTCTACGAAGGCATGATCGTCGGCGAGAACAGCCGCACCAACGACATGGACGTCAACCCGACCAAAGAAAAGAAGCTAACCAACATGCGCGCCGCCGGCAAAGACCGCAGCCTGCTGCTCAAGGCGGCCCGCGTGATGAGCCTGGAGGCGTCGCTGGAGTACATCGAAGACGATGAGTTGGTGGAGGTCACGCCGGGGGCAATTCGGTTGCGGAAGATTCTGCTACGTGAGACCGATCGAAGAAAAGAAGCCCGGCGGCGGAAGGGTTAGGCGGGAAGCAGGCTGTTGAAAACTTGGTCTTGACACGTCGTTTTGCTCCACGGAGATGGGCGGCTTTCTATTGCGCGTCGTCCTCGCTTTTTAACTAGCCCAGGCATTTATGCCTGGGACCGCAGCGCCGCGCCCTCTTCTCTTCGCCCCTTCAGGGGAACGACGCTCGCGAACGTGCGAGTCGGCGTTTTTCCGAGCCGGACAGGCCCCTAAAGGGGCTGGTGAAAAATGGACGACGTTCGACCCGATTCCCAGGCATAAATGCCTGGGCTAGTCAAAAAACTCCCTACGCCTTTCTCGCCATCCGATCGAAGCAAGCCCGATCAGTCCCAGCAGGGTCAGCAGCAGGGTCGACGGTTCGGGCACCATGGTCAGAGTGACTTCCCCGGTTGTGTACAGGTTGCTCGTGTCCCAGTCGGTTCCCCCGTCGAAACGGATCTGATCGAATTGCTCCCCCGGGGCGAGTCGGCCGCCAAAGTCAAAGATTTGGAACGTCACGCCGACGAGGTCATCCGCGTCGGCGTTCGGATCGACAGACAGCGTCAGGGTTCCGGCAAGATTCAGTATGACATCATCCGCGAAATGGATCGTCGAAGTCCAGTCTGGGTCAATCACCATGATTTGCAGCGTCCCCCCTACCAAGGACATCGATTGTTCGATTATCACCGGCAAGTCGTAATCTCTGACGATCAGCCGGTCGTTAATTCCCAATGCGAGTCCCAGAATCGCCCCATCCGGCATGATTGTGTTGCGAGTTACGGCGCTGACAAGCTGTTCATCGACCTGCGTGGCACCACGCAGATCGGAAAGACTCAGTTTGGCGCCGGTGAGCACGACGTTATGGAAGTCGGCACGGAATAGTATGGCTGACGATAAATCCGCGCCGGTGAGCGTGGCTCCCTTAAATCTGACATTGGAAAGATCCGCCTGACTGAAATCGGCGCCGATTAACGTGGCGCTGAAGAAGCGCGCATCGACGAGGTTCTGCTGGGAAAAATCCCAGCCGTTCAGGTCATTGCTCCCCAGGTAGATGTCGCCAAGATCCTTCATCTTGTAGCTGGCCGTCGAATAGAGCTGCTCTTTCGTAAAGCCGCTCCGCGTCACAAACGAAAAGCTTGCTCCTCGCACCACGGCATCGGTGAGATCGACGTTCGTCAGCGCGGAACTTTCAAAGGACGCGTTTGTGAGGTTTGCCTGGCTGAAATCTGCGTCGATCAGCGTAGATGACCAAAAGTTCGCGTTTACGAGGCTCTGCTGGGAGAAGTCCCAGCCGTTCAGTTCATTATTCGATAGGCGGATGCTGCCAAGGTCTTTCGTCTTGTAGCTGGCCGTCGAGTAAAGCTGCTCCTTAGTAAACCCTCGTGAGGTTGTATTCCAAAGCTCCGCTCCCTGAACGATGGCGTCCGTCAGATTGACGTTGGTCAGAGTACCACCCACTAGCTTTGCATTCCGGAGATTCTGCCCAGCAAAGTTCCAGCCACTCAGGTCGTTGTTTGATAGGTTTACCGAAACTAAATCCATCGACTTGTAGCTGGCGGTGGAATATAGCTGTTCTTCGGTAAAACCACCCAGGTTTTGGAGTCTCGCTCGAACAATGACGGCGTCGGTAAGATCGGCCCCGGTTATCGTCGAGCCGACAAGATCGGCGCCGGTTAGGTTCTGCCCCGCAAAGTTCCATCCGCTCAGGTCGTTGAACGCAAAGTCGATTCCGCTCAGGTCTTTCGCCTGGTAGCTTGCGGTGGAGTAGAGTTGCTCTTGGGTAAATCCCCGTGCAGTCGTGTCCCGCAAAAAGGCATTCTGAATATTCGCACCAGTGAAGTCGGCATTGGCCAGCCAAGCGAAACGAAGTTGCGCGCGAACGAGATTCGCCTGCGTGAAGCGGGCGTTTTGCAGCCGGCTCTCGTTGAAGCGAGCCGAGGTAAGATCCAGCCCCGCGAAATCGGCAAACGCCAAATCCCGGTCGATGAGGGTAAGCCCCGGCCCTGGCACGATCCCCTCGGTGCCGGGAATCGTCTCGCCGGTTTGCCAGTTGATGACGTCCGCATCTGACCGCGCAGATGCCAGTAACGTAAGCGCCGCGAAAAACACGCCCAGCCAACGATTGAAGCGTCGATCGCTCATGGTACGTTTCCCGTATCTCATTCGATGATGAATGCTCGTTTAACGGCAAGCCGCAACTGTAACCGTTCTCCGCCCGCGTGTAAAGAAAAATGCCCGCGACACGGCTGAAACCGGCGGCGCGGCCTTGGTGGACAGTGCCCACCCTACGATTGCGAGTTTACGGCTTAGACCAACTCCCACTTCTTTCTTAGAAACCACTCGACGCCCAAGAGGCCGACGACGATCAGGAACATGGTGCCGGCGTCCCACCAGTGGTCGCCGAGGCGGCTGTGTTGGTGCTGTTCGATCATCTCGGCTGGCTGCGATTGAAGCTCTTTCACCAACGCGTCGAGCTGCTCGGGGGCGACCACTTTGCCGCCGGCGGCCTTGGTCATTTCGGCGAGACGGGCCAGCTTGCTGGGGTTGGCCGCCCGATTGGCCAGTTCCAGGTTGGTAACGTCGACGCGAAACCGCGCGCTTTTCGTGCCGTAGACCTTGCCGTCGCGACGGGCCGTGGCCACGATCTTGTACTCGCCCGCCTGTTGGGTTTCGCGAAACCAGCCGGAGACTTCCTCGTCTTGCGGTCCCAGCGTGGCCGGCCGCTGGCTGCCATCGGGGAGCATTACATGGACGGAAATCTCGGCGTCGCTGATCGCCTGGCCGGTCGACGAACGGACGCCGACGGTGAACTGCGAGCGCTGCGCCGGGCGGAGTTGTCGTTTGTCTAACTTGATCCACACGCTGCCCTTGGTCGGCTCGTCGCTGCCGACCAGAAAGAGCACGACCTGGCGCCAGAAGCGGCGATGTTGCACGGCGTAACCTTCCATGCACCACCGCCAAGTCGAATCGCCGGCGAAGGCCAACACGTTTTTCGCGCCGCCGAACGATTGGGTCACCAGCAGCGGTGCGCCCTGGTCGGTTTCCAACAGCACCTGGGCGCCGCTCTTAACGCCGTCGAATTTGTTGGCTCCGTCGAGCGGCGGCAGCTTCGACCACATCGCGGCGTTTTCCGCCCGGTCTTCCGCCAGCCGGGTCACCGCGTGGGGGCGAATTCGGCGAGTGGCCGGCTGCATTTTTAGCGGGCCGGCCAGATGGGCGATGACGCGGTCGTCTTCGTCGTCGAATAACTGCCGCACCAGCGAGCCGCCGTCGGCCGCCAGGGGCATCCGCACCGGCAGCACGTCGGCCAGCGGCGTCGCCCCGTAACCGCCGGGTCCGAAGCTGTGGTATCCGCCGAGCATTATCAGCCCGGCCTGGCCGTCGAGCACCAGCTTGGCCAGCTTCTCCATGTCTTCGCGGCGCAGGGCGTCGGAATCCAAATCGCCGATGATGTAGGCATCGTACTTGCCGGGCTCCAGCAGGCTCGACAAATCCTTGGGCCAATCGGTCTTGCGTAGCCGGTGATCGATCAGCAGATAGTCGACCTTGATGTCGGGCGAGGCATCGAGCGAGCGGCGCAGGAACCGCTGTTCGCTACGGATTTCGCCCTCGATGTAGAGCACGTTCAGGCCTCCCTCGCGCACGATGACGTAGGTGCTTTGCTGGTTGTTCGTCTTGACCAACTCGCCATCTTGCTCCGCCACGCGAACCATGACCCTGAATTCGCCGACCTCCTGCGGTTCGTATTCAAACTCGACCGGTATCCGCTCGCCGCTTTGCGCGGCGCTAACGGTCTGCGTGTCGACCACCACCATCTCGCCGGTCTGTTTCGACTCGAACAGCAGTTCGACGTCGATGTTCTGATTCGTATAGCCGGAGATTCGCACCTCGGCGCGGATCGGCAATTGGTTCTTAACGAACACGCTACGATTGACCTGTAGATTCGGCTCGACCGCCACGTCGCGCGACTGGCCTTTGCCCCGCGACTCGCCAAACGGCACCACGTACAGCGGCTGCCGCTCGTCGCTCATCCGCCGGGCCGCCTGCTCCGGCGAAACATTTCGCTCGGCCGCTGCCCGCTGTGCCCCGTCGGTCAGCAGGATCACGCCGATGATGCGTTGGCCCTGTTGTTGGCGCAGCACGCTTTGGAGTGCCGCGCCAATGGCGGTTTCTTCGTCGGTCGGCTCCTCGGGCAGAACAAATTCGCCCGCGGCGAAGTCGATCGGCACAACGTCTTTGCCGAATCGATAAATCTTGATCTCGACGTCTTCGCCCAAGGCGCCCAACGACTCGCGGGCGTCCTTGAGCGCGCCTTTCAGCGATTGCCAGCGCGTCCTGCCGCCAAACTCGTCTGGAACGTCCATGCTCTTAGACACGTCGACCAGCACGATCAATACCGACGGGCGAGGCCTTTGGGTGATCGTGTTCTTGACAAACTGAAGCATCGACAGCAACAGCACGAGAATCACGCCGGCCCGCAGTGCACTCAGCACGGCCGAGCGCCGCCATGTCGTTCGCCCGCGAAGTACTGTGACGACCATGCCCAGCAGCGTCACGCCGACCAGCACCGCGGCCAGCGCAAAGACGGCCGCGTAGCTGTCAAAGATCGGGTTAGCGCTCCAGCTCGTCGTCATGTCTCTCTCACTTTGTAAAGCCGCGACCAGTGGTCGCGCCCTATGCACCCCTCAAACACCCTGAGCCAGCGCCGGCTCCTCCTGCTTGTGCTTAAACTCACTGGCCGGCGTTTCGCTATCCGCCGGCGCCGCCTCTCGCCCGCGATAGAAAAAACTGGCCAGCAGATGCTCCAGCGCCAGCAGCACCGCCACGATCACGATGAACGTGGTGAACAGCTCCCGGCCGACGCGGCCCGCGGTCCGTTCCCGCACTATTTCCTCGCGGCTACGAGCAATCTGGTATGGCTGCGAATCGAAAATCTCGTCAAGCTGTTCAGGGTCAATCCGTGTCAGGTCGGTCATTTCGCCGGCGAGGTTGACGCTAAACCCGCGGTCGAAGCCACCTTCGTCGCCGCCCCGTCGCAGACGATAGTTGCCGATCGCATAGGTCGAGGAAACGGTCACCGCGTTTTTGGAGGCGATCTGGTTGATCTGATCGCCCTGGGGCGTGGTGAGCGAATAAATCTGCTGCTCGTCGCTGGCCGGCACGTGTAGCACGGCCGTGGCCCCGGCGGTGTGGTTGAGCGAATCGCTGCCGCCACCGGCCAGATAGACGACCATCGATTCCATCAACTCGACAAACAGCCAGGCCCCGTTGCTGTTGGCAAAATCGTTCCACTTCTGCTTGAGATCGGCCACCGGAGTGGTCATGGTCAACACGCGACCGGCGCCCAGCGGACGATCGAGCATGGCGATATGCCCGTCGGCGAACGACATGACCACCTCGACCCCAGCGGCTGGCTGCTTGATGTGCCAGTATTTTCTGACCGGCAGCGCGCTCCAAAACGTGCGGCTCCGATGGGGCTCGAACTTGGTCATGACCGGGTGAGAATAGTCGTCGATCATCAGGTAGGTCGGCTCGTCGTCGGGCCGTTTCCAGACTCGCGCCAGCCGCCCGCCCAGCAGTTGTTGCGCCGCCGGTGAATTGAACGTCTTGCCGTCCTTGCCCGCCGCGTTGTGGCCCAGATAGATCGCCACGCCGCCGCCGGCCGCCGCGTAATCGGCCAATTGTTTCCAGGTCTCCTCGTCGAGCGGCGGCGGGTCGAGCAGGCAAATCGCCTCGTACGCGCCCAATTCGTCAAGCGTTTGCTTCGCCAACTCATCGAGCAAGATCACCTGCGGACGAAAAGGAGCCGCACCGCGCTCTTGCAGGGAGGTCGGCGCGAGGGCCTCGACGAAAAACTCCGTGTACTCCTCTGTCGGCGAGGGCGCCACGACGAGCACCTTGGGGGCTTGCTTCACCTCGACGCTGAAGTAGCGGAAGTTATCGACGCCGAGCGCGTCGTCGCGGGCGATCTTGACGAAGCCTTGGTGCAGGCCCACTTCCAGGTTCGAGACGGTGAACCTCAGCGGCTGCGATTCTCCGGCGGTAAGCGTGACCGTCTCGCTGCCGCGCAGCCGGGTGTTTACGTTTTGCGGACGCCCGTCGAGACCGACTCTTAGCGCGGCGGCGCCTGCGCTCAGATGCAGCTCGACCTTCCGCTCGCCGGCCGTGCCTTCGCAGTGCAATTCGGTCTCGATCACCAGCGAATCGCCTTGATAAATCACCTGCTTGGGGATCGTCAGTTCAGCGAGCGCGAAGTTACTCGGCGTGTCCGCGGAAACGTCGATCAGGTAGATACTCACGCCGGCCAGATCGCTGAGCTGCTGCTCCAGTTGGTCGCGGCTGCCCTGGGGCCAACTCCACTGCGCCAGGTCGGTCAACACGTAAACCTCCTTGCGCTGCTTGTCGCTCTCGCCGAGCAGCCGCAACGCCTCTCTGAGCGATCCGACCAGCGGCCGGGCGACGTTGGTGGGCCGCAGTTGATCGATGCGGTTTTGGGCCGAGCCGGCGTCGAGCGCAAAAGTGGCCGGGACCGGACGCGAGTCGATCACCGCCAGATCGCTTTCGGCCGGCAATTGCGTAAGCAGCCAGGTGGCCATCTCTTGGGCCGCTTCCAGCCGCGTCTCGTTGTTCTGCCGGTAGAGCATCCGCGGGGTGGTGTCGATTACAATCGCCGCGGCCACCGGGCCTTCGGCGCTGCCCAACACGGTCGATTGGACGCGCAGCCGGGCCAAGGCAAAGGCCAACAGCGCGATCACGCCGCACCGCAGCAGAAGCAGTAGCAGGTGTCGCAATTTCAGCTTGCGACGATTCGACACCTCTCGCTTGCGCAGGAACCGCAATGCGGGAAACTCCAGCCGCTTCGGTTGGCGGCGCATGATGAGGTGCAAAATGATCGGCACCGCGACGAAGATCGTTCCCAACAGCAAAAACGGCGTGGTGGCGCTAATCATGGCTTAGCCCCTCGCCTTGCGGCTGATCAGATATTCCATCAAGGCGCGATCGAACGGCATGCTGGTGTCGAGCTCGACGTAGTCGACACCGCTCTGGTAACACTCGCGGCGCAGATGGTCTCGGAACGACTCCACCTCTTCGAGGTAATCCTGCCGAAAATCGCTGGCATCGACCAATAGCCGATCCTCCGTCTCGGGCTCCTCGAACTCGATCATGCCGTCGAAGGGAAAATGCACCTCGGCCTCGTCGAGAATGTGAAACAGGATCACGTCGTGCCCGCCGTGCCGCAAGCGATGCAGGGACTGGATGATCTCGTCCGGCTCACCGAGCAAATCGCTGAAGACCATCACCAGGCTGCGATGCCGCAACATGGCGGCGACCTGTACCAGCGCCGCCGCCACGTTGGTTTTGCCGGCCGGTTTCAATCCGGCCAGATGCGAAAGGATCGTGCCGAGCTGCCGCCGCTTCGACTTGGGCGGAATGAAGTGACGGATTTTCTCGTCGAACGTGATCAGCCCCACCGGATCTTGCTGGTGAATCATCAGATAACACAGCGCCGCGGCCAAGCAGATGCCGTAGTCGAACTTCGTCATCTCTTGCCGGTAGGTGTAACCCATCGAGCGGCTCAGGTCCATCACCAGAAGGCCGGTGATGTTCGTCTCGGCCTCGAATTTCTTGACGTAATACTTGTCGGTCTTGGCATACACCAGCCAGTCGATATCCGCCGGATCGTCGCCCGGCGTGTACTTGCGGTGCTCGCTGAACTCGACCGAGAAGCCATGAAACGGGCTGGCGTGCAGCCCCTGCATGAAGCCCTTGACGATGAACTGGGCGCGCAAGTCGAGCCGCGAAATCTGGCGAATCACTTCCGGCTTGAGGTATTGTTCGACCGACATTTAGGATTTTCGATTTAGGATTGCAGATTTTGGATTTCAGACATGTAAAGCCGCGACCAGTGGTCGCGCCCGCGATTAAGACGTGATTTCACGCAGTCTGCTTCTTCCGCGTCTTTTTCCGTCGTACAAACCGCACATCAACACGATGATCCAGCGCCGCGGCAATTCGTCGCAGCATAGCCAGCGAATGCCCTTCGTAATCCGCGTCTTCTAAACGACAAATGACCGAGGCGGTCGTACCAACCTGTTCAGCCAGTTCCCGCTGGGATAGTCCGTTCTTGACCCGCAAGTCGCAGATCTTCCGCGCCACGGCCGCGTTGGCGCGTTCTTCCTCCAGTGTCTCGATTCGATCCGGCCGGCCTTCGTAAACGAGCTTGTGGAGAATCTCCACGGCGTTGCTGGTGCGCGACGACTTCCGGCCGTTGTTTTTCTTCGCGCCGGCTTTCTTTGGCTTCGTCGGTTTTTTTGCCATTCGATTTTCCTATCGGAAATGAGTATGTCGCTCAGGATTGCGCGCAACGTCATCGTGAAAGAAATAGAGCAGCCGGTAATTCATCCGCTTGTGTCGGACCCTTAATTCGTAAATTCCGTCGCGCAAGAAATCTGCCTCGGGTCGGCGGAGTTCATAGCCCATCGACTGGAGACGTTCGATCCGCACGAAGAGTTTATCCTGGACCTTGGCCGGCAAAGCGAGCAGCCAATCGATCGCCGGGACGCTACCGTCGTCATCCTGATAGAACACGACCTGCGTTGGCGGCATGGATCTCTCTTCTTATTCAATGTTCGCATATTTGCGAACAAAGTCAAGCCGCAATCCTCCCTCCCTCCCTCCCTACTTCTCAAACTTCGGAATCTCCGGCGTGGGAATCTCGCGCAGCAGCCGCTCGATGATGTCTTCGTTACTGAGGCCCTCGGCTTGGGCCTGGAAATTCGTGCTGATGCGGTGACGCAGCACCGGGATGGCGATCTTCTGCACGTCTTCGATGGCCACCGAGAAGCGGCCGTCCATCGCCGCCAGGGCCTTGCCGCCGTGAATCAGAAATTGCCCTGCTCGCGGGCCGGCGCCCCATTCGATCAGATCGCGGATAAACTGCGGGGCCGACTCGTCCTTCGGTCGGGTCGCCCGGGCAATCGAAGCGGCGTATTGAATAATGTACTCACTCACCGCGACCGAGCCGACCAGTTTTTGCAGGTTCAAGATCGCCTTGCCCGAAAACACCTTGCGGACCTCGACCGGCTCGTTGCGGGTGGTGGCGGCGAGAATCCGCTCTTCTTCTTCGCGGCTGGGGTAATCGACCTTGATGTTGAACATGAAGCGGTCCAACTGCGCCTCGGGCAGCGGATAGGTGCCTTCCTGTTCGATCGGGTTTTGCGTGGCGATGACGAAGAACGGATCGGGCAGCGGGTAGGTCGTCTGGCCGATGGTCACTTCGTGTTCCTGCATCGCCTGCAATAGCGACGCCTGCGTCTTCGGCGGCGTGCGGTTGATTTCGTCGGCCAGCACGATGTTGGTGAAGATCGGCCCCTCGACAAAGCGAAAGTGGCGGCCGCCGCGGTCATCTTCCTCCAACACGTTGGTGCCGGTGATGTCCGAGGGCATCAAGTCGGGCGTGAATTGAATCCGCTTGAAGCCCATGTCGAGAATTCTGGCCAGCGTGCTGACCATTAAAGTCTTGGCCAGGCCCGGCACACCTTCCAGCAGGCAGTGTCCGCGGGTGAAAATCGCCGCGAAGATCTGCTCGATCACGTCGTCTTGGCCGATGATGACCTTTTGCAGCTCGTCGCGCATCATCTGCTGATGTTGGCGAAATTCTTGCAGCACGTCACCGAGGTTGCGAGTTTTCGGGGCAGATGGAGGAGTGGCCTTGCTCATAGATCGTGTGGGGTGGATGGGGTCGGGATGCAGGCTCGTGTTACGGTGCTTGGCCGGAAGAATTGGTTTGTCGCGCGTCGCTTGGAGACTGGAGACTGGAGGCTGGAGGCTGGAGACTGGGGAACTTGCCTCTTTCTAACTCGTTGGTCGGCTCGGTCGGACGATTTGTTATTTGTTATTGGTCATTTGTCATTGGTCATTGGCGGGTTTTGTAGTCCCGACTGATGGAGATCACAATGCAGCGTCGATTAGGGGGGCTTCAATTGAATTCGCTCGCCGATCACGTTCATCGCTGTGAGGACGCGACGGCTCTGCAATAGCAAATGACAAATGACCAATAACAAATGACAAATCGATTCCTCACGTCTCCCCCGCCTCCAGGAACACAAACAACACGTAATACGCCTGAAATCCTCGCAATACCACGCTGCAAACATTCTATGCCTGCCCCCCGCGATAAACAACGAGCGCTCTGGGGCGTTGCCGATTTGACTGTAGAATCCTAAGATATTTAAGACGCCCGTGCCAGCAACTCCGTACCAGCAACGGGGCCGTGAAGGGATCGTGCCATGCGAATGCTAATTACCGTGCTGATGACCGTTGTTACGGTCGCAACCATCGTGCGGCCTGTAACGGCGGCCGATGTCGACGCCGCTAAGGTTCGCGAGGCGATTGGGCAGGCGGTCAAATACCTCAAGGCCAAACAAGGGCCACGCGGCAAATGGAGTGGATTCCTCGGTAACCAGGGCGGAACCACCGCACTGGCTGCTTTGGCGTTGATCAACTGCGGCGAGGATCCCAAGGAGGAACACCTGCGCAAGGCGCTGGCGTATCTTAGCACCCTGCGCTCGCGTGAGACCTACGTGGTGGCTTTGCAGACCATGGTGTTATGCGCCGCCGACCCCGAACTTTACCGAACCAAAATCGCCACCAACGCCCGTTGGCTCGAAGCCCAACAGATTCGCACCGGATCAAAAAAAGGCGCCTGGTCGTATGGGTCGGAGCGCGGCGGTAACGGCGATCCGTCGAACACGCAGTTCGCGCTGTTAGCGCTGCACGAGGCACAGGAGGCTGGCGTTCGCATCAAACGAAACACCTGGCAGATGGCCCTCGACTATTGGCTCGACATGCAAAGCCCGGGCGGTGGTTGGAAATACTATCGCGACGATCGAAGCGATTCGGGCAGCATGACCTGTGCGGGCATCGCCTCGCTGGTGATCGCCTCGGAGCGGTTGGAGGAGGGCGACGCTTCCGTCTCGGGCCAAGACATCAATTGCTGTGGCCGCGCCAAAACAACAAAGGCCCGCGACGCCATCGTGCGAGGCACGCAGTGGCTGGCGAAACACTTCACGGTCTATAGTAACCCCGGCAAGGGCAGTTTCTGGTTTTACTATCTTTACGGCGTCGAACGCGTGGGGCGATTGACCGGCCAGAGATTCATCGGCGATAAAGACTGGTATCGCCGCGGCGCCGCGATGTTTCTTAAAACCCGCAGCCTGGGACGGCTTTCGCCCTACTGGAAAGGAAAGGGGCCGGGCGAGAACGACCCGGTGATCGGCACCAGCTTGGCGCTGTTGTTTCTCTCCAAGGGCCAGCGGCCCGTGCTGATGGCCAAGCTGCAACACGGAACGAACGACGACTGGAATCGACACCGCAAGGACGCCGCCAACCTGACCCGGTACGTCGAGGGCAAATGGAAGCAGCGGCTCACTTGGCAAGTTATCAACTCCCAAAAGGCCGAAGTCGATGACCTGCTGCAGACGCCCGTGCTGTACATCAGCGGGCGCGACGATCTGAAGCTCTCGACTCTGCAAAAAAAGATTCTGCGCAAATACATCGACGCCGGCGGGTTCATCTTCGCCGAGAATTGCTGTGGCGGAACAGGGTTCGATAAAGCGTTTCGCGCTTTTGTCGAAGAGATGTTCCCCGACAGCAAGCTGCGGCTGCTGCCCAAGAGCCACCCGATTTGGTACGCCGAGGAAAGGATCGATCCGGACGATCTGCGCCCGCTGTGGGGCATCGAGGCTTGCTGTCGCACCAGCGTTGTTTATTGCCCGGAGAATCTCTCTTGTCATTGGGAATTGGCCCGCAGCCGATCGGGCGAACCGTATGACGCGGCGGTGCAGAAGAAAGTGCAGGCGGCGCTGTCGATCGGCATTAACGTGCTGGCCTACGCGACCAACCGGCAGCTGCGCGACAAGCTCGACGTGCCAACGCAAACGGTCGACGCGCCCGCGGCGAAGTCGGACCGCGGCACGCTGTATGTCGTCAAGCTGGAGCACTCCGGCGGCGGCGACGAGGCGCCCAACGCGCTGCCCAATTTGCTCCGCGCGGCCGGGGCGAATCTCAAGCTTCGCATCAATACCAAGCAGCGGCTGATCTCGATCACCGACAAACAACTCTTTAAGTATCATATCGCATTCATGCACGGGCGGCGCAGCTTTCGGCTAAGCGACCAAGAGCGCGTGGCGCTGAAGAAATTTATTGAGCGGGGCGGTTTTCTGCTGGTCGATTCGATCTGCGCCAGCCGCGAGTTCACCGCCGCTTTTCGCCGAGAGATGAAGCTGGTATTTCCCAACCACGAATTGTTGCCGATTCCCAAGAGCGACGCGATGTTCACGCGCCACTACGGCGGCGAAGACATTACCACGGTGACCCGTCGCGAGCCGCAGCGCCGCCGCGAAAAAGACGCTCGGCTGGACGTGAAAACTCGCCGGGTTCCTCCGGCCATGGAAGGCGTTCGCATCGACGACCGCTACGGCGTAATCTTCTCGCCCTACGACATGAGCTGCGCCCTGGAAAACCACGAATCGCTGGAATGCCGCGGCTACGGTCGCCGAGACGCCGCAAGAATCGGCCTGAACATGCTGCTCTACGCGCTGCATCAGTAAATTGGTGTAATAATCAACCCGCATCGTCGCAGTAGTTCCACTCTCGCAGCCTGTTGAAAAAGCCAATATCCCATCCCGAAGCGTAAGTTTCGAAGTTGCGCATTTTTTAGTCCCGGAGGGACGGCATCGAATAGCCTGGGGCGTGAGCCCCAGGGATGATGTCGATGATCCAGCGGAAAGCCCCGGAGGGGCGACACACAGTGCGGCATCATCCGATGTCGCCCCTCCGGGGCTTTCAGAACTTGATTCGGCCACGATTTCCTGGGGCTCGCGCCCCAGGCTATTTGATGTCGCCGCTCCGCGGCTGATTTGCGCAACTTCAAAACTCACGCTTCGAGCTAGGATCGGCTTCAACTCAACAGACTGCTGACGCGCCACGAAAGTTCGTATCCACCCGCAGCGCGGCCGAAACCCCCGGCTTTCGCCAGGGGCTACGGGGCAAGAGGAGGACACGCGTTGCCTTAGTTCAGAGCATCCCTTTTCACGTTCACAATCCCTACAATCCGCAAGTCTCCTCTGCGACGTTCTTTGACCGACGGCGCTACGCGGCGTATGTTTCCCAGAGCGGGGTTTGATTAGCACGTCGAAAATCCAGGGGGAAACCAGTGATGTCTCAGACGACTCAGGAAGCACCGGGCGCCTTTATCGATCGACGCGGCGACGGCGGTGCGACGCCGACCCGCGAACGACGACAATTCAGCAATAGCCACCAGGCGCTCTCTCCCGATGCCCGCGAGCTGGGCGAGGCCATCGACGAATACAAGCTACGGCATCGTCGACGCTTCGTGACCTACGAAGAGATCATGTCGGTCGTCAAGGAGCTGGGTTATCAGAAGTAAACAGGGTGCCATCCCTGAAAGAGTCTTGCGTGGCAAGGGGATCCTGGTGAGGGAACGGGCGTATTTTCCTTGTGAAACGAGGGGGCCGTTTTTTTCGGGTTGAATCGGGTTGTTGGATGTTGGTTGAATTGTTGCTGGCTTCTTGGTCGTCGCGGTCGATTTTAGCGAGGTTTTTGCCGACGTTCTTTTCACCGCGGTGGCACCCCTACACATCCCTTCGTGAATACGGCTGCTTGGAGCAGACGCTCCGAAGCGCTGGTGACTTCCGACACGGAGTATTCTTTGCGACCGCCTCGCGGTAGCGGGTCGTCTTAATCAGGCTGAC